>JBAUVZ010000349.1:0-22532 GCA_049583505.1 Candidatus Sulfotelmatobacter sp. | reverse complement strand
GTCTTACCCATTCTTTTTTCGGCGGGATGGGTTACGCTGGCTGTAGTGCTGATTGCCATGACAACACTCAAGAAACCAGACATTGATCCCTGGTCGAGTCTTCAAAACTTGTGGCATGAAGAAGTAGATTCCATTGAGATAGTCAGTCATCCGTACGATTTAACTGGTGAACGCAGGAAGAGATTTAAGGCACTCTTGCAACCGTCGCCAGACGAAACCGACGTGTTACGTGTAGGTTGTCTTGCGGGTAGCGACTCCGCATGTGTTGCTGCCGGGCAGTTTCTGATGTTGCTAAGCGAAGCCGGATGGAAGATAGATTCTAATCAGGTCTTCAAGATGCAAGCTCAAATTCCTGTTTCGGGAGTTAATATTGCCACTCTGCCACAACAACCCAGACCTCCCAACCTGCCGCCGTATCTAGGTGTCTGGCAACCGTCAGACAAGAGCCAAGTAAAACTCGGGAGAGCATTTACGCAAATGACTGTTCCCGTCAATTCAGTAAGCGGGCCTGACTTGCCTGTTGGAACACTTGGGGTTTACTTCGGCCCTGATCCTGGCCCGCAAACGGTACACCTGTACATGCTGTTGAGCGAGTGTAAGCCTTACAGTGAATCCTGCGACATGCGGTTAGAGACTACTAAGACCTACGGAACGTTCTTGACTTCGGGCAGCGACCGACAAGTCATACATGCAGACCACCCCAAGTGTATGCAGTTCCGGCTGGAAGCATCAGACAAACAATTCACGGTGAGGAAGTCGGAGTTGCCACGAAAGTTGAGACTAGGAAGGTGCGTGGATCACCCTTGTTCTCTTACAATACTTCGGTTTACGGAAGATAAAATCATTATGGATTCACGAGGTGCGACTTTCTGGGACGAAGGGAATAACGAGATGGGAAGCGTGCCGATTCACTGGAAACTGCTTGGGGAAAGACCGTGAAGCAAAATAACTTCACCACAAATTCCACATCGCTTTCTTTAGCAACACCTTTTGTTAAGAAGCCAAACCACATTGCAAACTACAACGAAAGAGGATAACAGTTCCCTCATGGTAAACTTCATGAATGTTCGTTTCTTACAGTCAAGGATTTACTCCAGAGCAGCAACAAAAGATTATCGAGGCTATCTCCTCAAGGTTACACAATCGTGTGTGCCCTGCCTGTGGAAGGGCAGGAACGTGGCAGTTGGTGGCGGAGGGACTGGTCAACATCCCCATTGGGTTTGCGTCTCCAGACCCATATGCGTCAACCTATTTAGGGGCTGCTGCGGGATTGGCAGGGGCGGCTTTCTATCCAAGTCCAAATCGAACGTTGCCATGCGTTGCGCTTATGTGCTCGCACTGTGGCAATTTGCAGTTTCACAGCGTCGTTCAACTAGGTCTGGGTCCGCTATTCGGGTTTCTACCAGCGCCACCAATTTCAACGGAGGGGAAATAGCGTGCCTGACAAACTCCCTCCAGAGAATGATTGCCCAATTGTCATTTCGCCAGTTCCAACCCCGCTCACAGTGGAATATGTTCCACGAAGGATGCGCATGATCCATGTTAGCACTGATGACTTGGATAATGTCGCTTCACTCGGCAATTCCTTAAATCTGACATTTTTCGGATTATCTGTGGGGGCTGCAATTGCGTTCGTTATCGTACTGACAACTGGAAACGTATCAGACCCGACTATCCATGCAGCATACATCGCAGCGCTCATGGTCTCCAGCGTGTTTTCATTATTTTTTGGCATTCGTGGAGCCATTGACTACAAAGCAGCCAAGAAAAAACTGAATGAGATAAAGGGCGGAAAATGATTATGGCAGACAGTTTGTCCAAGGGCATGCTATGCAGGATCAATCCATTATTTTTTCCCAGTTCACAGACACGAGTATGTGATGGCCCACACTCTCATCTCCTTCCCGGACGTTAACAACCTTCTCAAAATGGCATTCCTTGTTCCCTACTGGAGCCTTGTCCCAATCACAGTCATGTGGTTTGCGATCAATTACCACGTACTGATTGAGTGTGTTGTACCGCAGCGCATATGCCCACGCACTGTCAGGGAAAACATAAGGAGCACAGAGAATTAAGAGCACTGAGAGGGCAATTAGGGCAGCGACAATCAAGACAACTTTTTTGACTATCTTTAATGAATCTTGGAATGCCCTGTTCTGCGACAACAAACGCCGGATGCGATCTACTCCTTTCATCGTGTAGTACAGCAGGGCTATTAAGGCCGCAAACGCTATCAGGATTTCAATTACAATCAGCGTGTTCATTGTTTCTTCCTTAAGCCTCAGCAGGGAGGAGTGGAAATCGCCAGCTCCCAATCCCCCCACACAAGGATGGGATCATCGCTATGAGAGCCACATTCACATCCACTAATCCCGTGTTGCCCCCTGGGGCGTTAGTGGACGCCCTCTATGACTGGTTCCCAACCGGGAGGATCGTTCGGAACGTCACAATATGCTGGATATTTTGCTAGGACTTTCCTAACGAGCGTCGCATCGTCAAAGTCGGTGTATGCACCGGGATATTTCTTCTTAATCTTGTCCGCACACATAGTAACGCTTAGCCTGGTCTTGATTGGTTTGGCGATAGAAGCGTATGGATCGTTTAGCTGCATGTCGGGTTTTACGCCATGTTGTTCCCGGTATCGAGAGATTTCATCGTGTAGCGATGTGACTTTACCTTCTTCCTCTTCGCATTCTTTCTGGGCAGTAGTTAACGCATCCTCTTCTTGTTGAGGCGTCGGATTCTCTGACAGAAGATACATCGGACAAACGAGAGCGCCCTTGGGGATGTTGCCGCCTCCTTGTGCTGGAACGCACTTGGGAGCCGCTACCTTCGCCACGGCACACGCATGGAGTCTTTTGATACGAACATTCGTTGAGTGCTCATCCCAGATGTAGTAGCCAACCACACCAACGACACCAACCACAAAGAGGATTAGCAACGACAGAAGAGCACGGAAAGCCCACTTCCTGCCGCCTCCAAGCCAAGCAACAATGGTGACGACTGCAAGAAAGATGAGAACCGACGCTAACGTCAGCGTATCCGAGTTCATGCGTGAACGGCTTTATCCGTCTCAATCTCAATGCGTGCGACGTGGTGTATAGCCAGCCACTTCATAGCGGCGAAAGTGTAACACAACAATGTTGTGGGTCAGTTGGAGTCATGGTACTTGGGCAGGATGCCAAGGCCCCTGTACATTACCCAGTACCCAAAATCTGCATAGCGGCTAGGCGTAAAAGCATCCCTGAATGTAACGCGCAATCGAACATAGGCTGTACGACGGGCGTTCCCCACGTCAGCGCGGTCGGCGTCGCTCAAGCCGTGGGTGAATGGGATGTTGATAATCAATGGTTCGTGATTAGGCGGAAGTGAGAATCTCTCAGCAATGCTGCGGTGGTCAGCATTAGGAGTAAAGTCCATGACTGGATGCGGAACCGGCAGCAGCTCAATCCAGCTTTCATAGATGCATTCATATGCCGTGGTCTGCCCCCTATTCATCAGCGCCAACTGCACCCTCGGGTTGTCTCTATCCATCAGATCAGCGAATGGATTTCCACTAGGCTTGATGGCGAGAATGGGGCGCTGCGACTCTATGAAAGCCGCAGTGTTTCCTACCATCGCCTTGGTAGCCTTAGCCGTTTCTCTCGCTTGCCAGCAGACAAATCCAGCAGTAATAGCAGCGACGATTACCAGTGCGAGGTTGGGGAGATTTTGAGGCAAAAGCAATTCGTGGAGGTAACTTGGCGGCTTGCTGGAATGATTGTTTTCCTGCCCTTGGGATGGTTGCTGATTTACTACTACGACCGTTTGGCCAGCCGTATGGGGTGTCGCATCTGCACTTGTTGCAGCGGAGTTTCTTCTGTCAGCATCGCTATGGGGCTTGGCTTCTTGCCCGTTTATCATCGTGGCCACGAGAATGATAGCAAAGGCCAACGGTTTCATAGCCGCAGCATTGTCTCACAAAAGACTTACATCTGGAAAACCGGGAGAAAACGGGTCTGTCCAAGGACGCAATTATCTCACCATCCGTGAGCGGTAACTAGCGTTTGCCTGCTGCATCTTCGGCTTTGAACTTCTCCCACAGGTCGTGCCTCGTAATAAAGTCCATCGTCCGAGTGAACTGTTCAAAATTAAGTTCATCGCTGGTGTTCTTGTATGCCCTGTAGTTGTCAGGGTCTACTTTTTCACAGGCGTCCATTTCTTTACATCGAAGGCTCATTATGTGCCAAACGGGAAGTTTTGGGTTGCTCGGGTCTTCTACCTGAGACAACCACAGCCGCTGGTCCGCTTGGCACTGTGCGACCGTCGGTGCGTGTTCGACTTGGCCTACGAGTGAAGTTGTGAGAATTAGGCTGGCAAGAACTAGCAGACTTTTCATCATCCCTCCAATCTTGTGTCGGATGGTCAAGGGGATGCCATCATCTTCTGGCTGTCGATTTTTGCGGGGCACAGGTTTATACGAAATGCTATGCGATTATAATGTGTCGATTCGACAACTGGAGCAGGGCCCGCTTATGTCTGGACTTACAAACGAGTCCTATGAAGCATTCGGGTTGATTGTGGCGGCAATAATCGCCGGAGTCGTCGCATTTCTTAGCCTCATAATTAGCAAGGAACAGTCGGTCTCCGAATTCCGACAGCAATGGATAGATGCTCTTCGGAAAGACATCGCCATTGTTGTTGGCCGTGTCATCGCTATCCAAGGCGAGTCGCTCGCCAAACACAAAGAAGATTGGACGGGTTTCCACAGAGTCATAGTGCGAATCAGGCTGCGGCTCAACCCAAACGAAGCAGGCAAGAAGGAAGGGCCAGCGACTAAAGCGGTGCTCGCCACTTTGGTAAAACTTGAATCCATGTTTGCCAGTGCCAGTGTCAAGACTCATTTTCATGAACTCGACGATCTTGTCAAAACACTGGTGGACAACTCTCAGGTGATTTTGAAGGAAAATTGGGATCGGGTTCGCTCCGGCGAGACCACCTATCAAATAACAAAATGGACGGCATTGGTTTTCACCATCGCCTTTATAGTGCTCTCCATCGCATCGGTTTATCATTTCTCTTCGTGTGTCATTCAATGGTTGTTGAATCGTGCTTGTACAGTGCGTTAAAGATTGCCTTACCCCAATTCCAACAAGCCTTGGCTTAAGCGTTGATTCCCAAGGCTAAATCCCACAATCGCCTGATGAGGTCTTCAACTGCCCTAACGTTGCCATCAAGTTCTTATCTTGTTTGTCTTAGGTTACCTTCAAATATGCGGAAGGGCCTTCGGGGTAGAAACCCGGCTGACGGTCGGCGGTAGGTTGGGGGTAGTAGCGAAGGCAGTACCGAGTTTCGTGTGGCTTACCGAAAACGTCTCTGTAAACAACCTGCCCCAGGACGTGAATTCGCAGTTGGTGAAGGTTGAGCACTTCGTGTTCCTCGATTTCCACGATAGCGGGTTCGATGGCTCCGGGAATCATCAGATATTCGGTTTGCGATTCTTTCGTATCCAAGTACGGCGGTGTTGCCTGGAAATCCTCTCCCGGTTCCAAAACGCTCTTGAAATGGAACTTCCTAACAATCGTGGCTGGGGTATTTCCTATGTTCTTTATACAACCAACGATACGATAGCCGTCGGGTTGTCCCCCCTTCGTTTTTTGGACGACAGCCTTTTCTGGAAGCAAGAACGTAACCCAAGCTCTTTCTCTAATTCGGTATTCGCGTATCTGTATTCCAATTACGATCACCATTCCTATAGTGAACAAGGCAATGACAAGCGTAGAGAAGGCGTTGAGTCTGTCAATCCAATCGTGCGGGTGCTTGGTTGCATTCTCTGTTTTTGGCTGTTGGTTTTCTTGGTGAGATGCGGGTTCTTGATTAGCTTGAATTACGACGATTTGAGGGGTTGGAGTGGATTTGTCTTTTTCCTCACGATGAGTGCTGGTCCGTTTTGCGCTTTCTTCTGGCTGTTGCCCCTTAACTGATTGCTGAGGAGCAGCAACCTGACAAAAGGAGATCAAAAGAAGCACGACCGCTGCGGGCACAGAAGGACGAGGGTTAGGCAAGACCAGTTTTAACCTTCCTTTCTAATTTCCGCCAAGGTTTGGCAAGCGGTAATTGAAGGTTCCCAAGGTCTGCCCAGTGTGGCGATAGCAACCGATTACGATATGGGCCTTCGAGAATGCCCGCTCCTCTGGTGAAAACTTATCCATCCTACACAATTCCGACGCCACACCTATTCACTGTGGGAGGATTTGTATATGCGGTTTGCTTCAGATCGTGAATCAGTACGTGGTAACGGAGTCTGCCATTACGGGTTGTGTTGCCGCTCGGACGCACCCCAGCAACAATACCCTCTGCTTGCTGACTTGGGCGATCAAACACGATGACTTTCATTCCTTGAGCAATACGGCTGATCTCATTGGCAGACAGCACGTAGTCTGGCCCGGTGCCGCTAGCGAATATGGTACTGATGGGTTGGTGTAGCCCTGTGCTGAAGTTTTTGTCCTTGGGCATAGACAGCAATAAGGTCGCCATAGCACCAAATTATACTCGTGCGCTCTACTACTGAAATAAGGGTAGTGGGGTCAGTCTGACTTCCACAGGACTGCCCCCTAGGCGCTTTGAGGTGAACGTCGTCCCCTGTTGCTGAGGTGGCGCTGCGGAGAGGAACGCTGGGTTGGCCCTAAAGGCTGTGGCGAGGTTCGGACAGGGGGGACATCCCGCACCATATCCCAATTTGTCCCAAATAATGGGGTTTCTCACAGTTTATGAGGATTCATTAGATTCTTGCGATTCATAGAATCAGTAACTTACGGAAAACACTTGACAGTCGGAAGTTCGCTCGAAACCCAGATGCGGCCTTCATGAAGCCGGACGATTTCCTTGCAGATGAATAGTCCGAGTCCCAATCCAGAGCGGTTGTTGTCGACAGAGTTGGGGTCCTGATAGAGGCGTTCAAAGATCAGAGCCTTAGCCTCCGGATTGATGCCGCGGCCGCTATCGCTGACCGAAATGTAGACATAGCCCGGGTCAGCCTCCACCATGCAGGCCTTGACCAGGACCGACCCATCCGACGGAGTGAACTTGATCGCGTTGTCCAACAGATTGATCAGCACCTCGAGCACGCGGTCGGGGTCGGCGTGCACCAGCGGCAGTCTTTGGTCCAGTCCGATTTCCAGTCCGATTTTCTTCTCATCGGCCGTGGGCCGCAGCATCGTGACCGCCTGTTGAATCAGTTCCCGCAGCGAAATACAGCGGGGCTCGACTCGCATCTTGCCGCTCTCCGCGCGGGTGGCTTCCAGCAGGTCGCGGATCATGGCGTGCAACTGATTCACGCTCTTCAGGACAGTTTTCAGGTGGTCGGATTGGTCGGGGGCCACGGGGCCAGCCAATCCGTCCAAAATCAGAGTCACGTACCGGTGAATGCAGGTCAGCGGCGTGCGCAATTCATGCGAGACGTGGGACAGAAACTGGTTCTTGAACTCCAGTTGCTGCTTCTGACTGATTTCCAGCGCGCGCAGCAGCCCTTGCCGTTCCACGGCGTAGCGGATGGCGCGCTCCAGTTGCTTGCTCGATAGGTTGCCCTTGATCAGATAATCCTGCACCCCCTGATGCACCGCCTTCATGGCCAGGGCTTCGTCGTCCTGGCCGGAAAGCACGACCACCGGGACATTGGGCGCGTGTTTCATGATGCGGCGAAAGGTTTCCGCTCCGCGGCTGTCGGGCAGGTTCAGGTCCAGCAGCACGACTGAGGGTCTTTCCTTGGTTAGGGAGGCGAGGCCTTCGGACAACCGGTTGACACAATTTACGTTCACCGGAAACTCGCTTTCCACCAGGCGCAGTCGGACCAGGTCCGCGTCTCCAGGGTTGTCTTCAATCAGCAATACGTTCGTAGTTTGACGATCCATTATTCTCCTCGTGGCGGCAGTACCGCAGAGCCGAACCAGAATTCTTCAATCGCCTTCACCGCCGAAAAGAACTCAGTCAGATTTCCCGGCTTCCTGACGTAGCAATTCGCGCCCATTTCGTAGCTGCGCATAATGTCCTTGCGCAACTCCGAGGTGCTGAAGATCACCACCGGAATCCGGCGCAAATCCGGGCCTGCCTTCATGGCGGCCAGTACCGCCAGGCCGTCTTTCTTCGGCAGATTCAGGTCCAGGATGACCAGGTCGGGCCGGATCGCGTTCACGTACTTTTCCCGGTGGTTCAGAAAAGCCATAGCTTCTACACCGTCGCCGACGCTGCTGAGCTGGCTGCGATGTTTGCTTCCCACCAGCGCCTCGCTGAACAGAGCCACATCAGCCGGGTTGTCATCCACGATGAGGACATCAGGCGCTGGCTTCATGGCTGAATGCCGACTCTCTCCTCAGGGGCACGGGAGGGCAGCGTGAACTTGAAGGTGGAACCGGAACCGGCCTGCGACTCCACCCAGATCCTCCCGCCATAGTGCTCGACGATCTTCTTGCAGATAGCGAGGCCGATGCCGTTGCCCGCGTATTCGGAGCGAGCGTGCAAGCGCTGGAAGACAACAAAAATGTTTTCCGCGTACTCTGGCGCAATTCCGATTCCGTTATCGCTCACACTAAACTGCCACTGCTGATCCACTTTTTCAGCCCGCACCGAAACCACCGGCGGCTCTTTTCCGCGGAATTTGATGGCGTTCCCGATCAGATTCTGCAAGACCTGGGCCACGTGGGTGCGGTCGGCCCACACCGCCGGAAGCTCGGCATGGCTGACGACCGCGCCACTCTCCTGTATGGCGGAGGCCAGAGCCCGCAGCACCTCTTCCGTCACAGCGTTGCAATCCACGCTCCCGCGGGTAAATCCGTTCCGCCCGATTCGCGAAAAAGCCAGCAGATCCTGAATCAGGACCTGCATGCGCGTAGCCCCCTCGCCGGCATAGGCCAGGAATTTGTCGGCCTTCTCGTCAAGCTGGCCGCGATACCGCTCGGACAGAAGTTGGGTGTATGCCGTCACGATGCGCAGCGGCTCCTGCAGGTCATGCGACGCGACATAGGCAAACTGCTCCAGGTCGGCATTGGAGCGCGCCAACTCTTCCGCTTTCTTGGCCAAATCCTTCTCCACCTGATGGCGCAAGCTGCGCTCCTGTTTTTCCCGCAAGGCGCGGCGGATCACCTCAGGCAGGCGGGCCAGACCATCTTTAAGAACGTAATCCGTGGCCCCTTGCTTGATGCATTCGACAGCGTTCACGTCACCCAGCGAACCCGAAACCAGAATCATCGGGATGTCGAGACCTTCACGGCGCAAAACCGCCAGCGTTTCCATCCCTTGCCAATTCGGCAGGTTGTAATCGGCCAGCACGACCTCCGGATGATGAGTACGGACCGCCAGCGTGAATGCAAGTTCGTCTTGTACGATCAGGGCAGCGACCTCGAAATCGCCCTTCCGCAGCGCGCGCAGAACCAGCTCGGCGTCGGCCGCGTTGTCTTCCAACAGCAAGGCGCGCAGCCTGGTCTTGGGCCCGGCGGAGTCTTCGATTTTGGGTGTAGCCCCGGCGCTGCTCACTGTCCCTGCTTTGCCGGTTGGGACTTGACTATGACCACGGGAGGCTGATTGATGACCAGCCAGTACAGCCCCAGTAACTTCACCATTTTCCGGAACTCTTCGAAGTCAACCGGCTTCTGCAGATAGCTGTTGGCGCCCAGGTTATAGCCGCTCGCCAGGTCTCGCTCTTCCCGCGAAGAAGTCACCAGGACCACGGGTATGGTCTTGGTTCGGGAATCGGCCTTAATCCGTCTGAGGATCTCCATCCCATCCACTTTGGGCAGCTTGAGATCAGCAGAACCAGCTTCGGCGGACAGTCAAAGGACCGTCCGGCATGAGGTCCGGTGCAGAATAGGTAATCCAGAGCTTCCGCTCCATCGCGCGCCACGAAGACGCTGTTGGCCAGATTCTCCGCGCGCAAGGCGTGCAGTGTAAGGTCGACGTCTTCTTGACTGTCATCGACCAAAAGAATATCGAACTTGCTTTGTGTCATGCTTGAGCTCCTGCCGCAGCGATTTTGTTCTTAACTTCATCGGACTCGACTGGTTTTGCTTTAGCCTCATCTGAGCCATGCTCGTCTCGCTTAACCTCTTCTGACTTGGCGGCTGGTTCGATGGCTCCGAGGGTGAAGCAAAAGGTTGCGCCCTTGTCCAGCTCGCCCTCCGCCCACACCCGCCCTCCGTGCTTGTGAATGATGCGTTGCACCGTGGCCAGGCCAATGCCGGTGCCTTCGAAGTCCTCGGGACGATGCAGCCGCTGGAAGACGCCGAACAATTTGTCGCGGTACTTCATGTCAAAGCCGACGCCGTTGTCGGCAACGGTGATCACCGTCTGTCCATTTTCTTGCCGGTGCCCAATCTCGATGACGGCGCAGTCTCGGCGGCGGGTGAACTTGAGGGCGTCGGTGATCAGGTTTTGAAAAACTTGCTTGATCAGGATGGGATCGCAGGCCGTCGCAGGCAGGTCGGCAATTTTCCACTCCACGACCCTGCCTTCACATTCCGGCTGCAGCAGGGACACGACCTCCCGGACCACGGAGTCCAGCCCGGTGACCTTGAAACTGGGAGCGTGACGGGCAACTCGTGCCAGATTCAGAAGCCCATCCACCAACTGCCCCATGTGGCGGGCGCCTTCCTCGATACGCTGCACATGGCGGTGCGCTTCCGGATCCATTTTGGGGCCGAACTCTTCGACTAAGATCCGGGAAAAACCAGCGATGTGCCGCAAGGGGGCGCGCAGATCATGGGAAACGGAATAGGTGAACGTCTCCAGCTCCTTGTTGGCGGCTTCCAACTGCGCCGTGCGCTCCTCCACCCGGCGTTCCAGTTCATCGTTTAATTTCCGCAGCTGCCGCTCGGAGCGCGCCAGCTCCCGCGCCTGCTGGGCCAGTTCCAGCGCTTGCACCGCCAGCTTCCCGGCTTGCGTGCGCTCGGCGATCTCCGATTGCATGGCCGCCTCTCGCTGATCCACATTCAGTTTTAGAATCTCCCGCTCGGAGCTGGCCAATTCCTGCACTTGCCGGGCCAGTTCCAGCGCCTGCTCGGCCAATTTTTCCGCTTGCGTGTGTGCCGTGATCTCGGCTTGCGTCTCTGCTCTACCTTGATCCACTCTCTCCTCCAGTCCAATGTGCAGGGCCTTGAGTTGTGCCTGCCCCGGTGCCCTGTAGCCGATCTCGGGATTAACGGCGAACCAGGCCAGCGTCAGCAGGCCTGTCCCCATCCATGCTCCCGCCCCGGAGCGCAGCCTCGCCAATTAGGCTTATCGACAGCACCGGGACAATTCTTTAGTTCAAAGTTGGCCAGCGGCAGCCGTCTTGTTCCCCGCTTCGCCCGACTTAACTTCGCTTAGGTTCAGCTCATTGAGGTTCACGCCTTCTGCTTTGGCTTGGGTTGGTTCGGTGGCGCCGAGGGTGAAATAAAACGTTGCGCCCTTATCCAGTTCTGCCTCCGCCCACACCCGGCCTCCGTGCTTGTGAATGATGCGTTGCACCGTGGCCAGTCCAATGCCGGTGCCTTCGAAATCCTCGGCCTGATGCAGGCGCTGGAAAACACCGAACAACTTGTCCTTGTACTTCATGTTGAAGCCGACACCATTGTCGCGAATGGAGATGACGACCTTTCCATCTTCTTGCCGGTGACAGATCTCGATGACGGCGCGCTCACGGGGCCGGGTAAACTTCAGAGCATTGGCGATCAGGTTTTGAAGAACCTGTTTGACCAGGATGGGGTCGCATTCCGCCGGGGGCAGGTCCGCAATCTTCCAATCCACCAACCTGCCTTCGGTTTCCGGCTGCAGCAGGGACACAACCTCCTCAATGACCGAATTCAGCTTGGTGGCTTGGAGACGGAGAGCGTGCCGGCCGACGCGCGCCAGATTTAAGAGTTCAGCCACCAGCAACTCCATGCGGTGAACGCCATCTTCGATGCGCTCCAGATGACGCCGCGCTTCCGGGTCCATTGCCTGACCAAAATCCTCGGTCAGGATCTTGGCAAAACCACCGATGTGCCGCAGCGGCGCGCGCAGATCATGCGAGACGGAGTAGGTAAAAGCCTCCAACTCATGGTTTCAGCTGCCAGTTGCGCGGTGCGTTGCGCGACCCGCTGTTCGAGCTCTTCATTCAGCTTGCGGATTTCCCGCTCATCAGCTCTTCTTTGAGTGATGTCGCGGAAAGCCACTACGCCGCCCCGCGCCACCCCACTCCCGTCTTTCACTGGGCCGCCGTTGACTTCAATCCACACCCCGCCGTCGAGTTCGGGATTGCGCACAAACATGCAAGTCGTGTTCGTCTCCCCGCGAATCGCACGGACCAGGGGAAGCTGGTCGGCGGGGAAAGGTGTCACCATGTCTTCCAGGTACAGGCCGTAGTGTGCGGTCCATTCCTTGCTGGGTAGGTTGGCCGCTCCCAGGCCAAGGATCTTCGCCGCGGCCGAATTCCAGATGATGAATTTTCCCTGCTCGTCGGCGGCGACTAAGCCCTCGGCCATGCTGTCCAGCACGCACTGCAGCATAAGACTCTGGCTTTCCAGAGCCTGCCGCGAGCGGTGCAATTCCTCGGATTGCCGGGAAAGTTCCTCTGCCTGTTCCGCGAGCCGATCTTCTGCCCGCTTGCGCGTGGTGATGTCGCGAGCAATTTTTGAGGCCCCAACAATCACGCCGCTGCTGTCCTTGACCGGCGAAATCGTCACTGAAATGTCAATCTTCTTGCCGTCTTTCCGGACGCGGATGGTCTCAAAATGTTCGACGCTCTCGCCGCGCCGGATGCGTGCCAGGATTTCGGATTCCTCGTTCACACGGTCCGGCGGGAAGAGCATCAGCATTGGTTTGCCCACTGCCTCTGACGCCGAGTAGCCGAAGATCTTCTCCGCGCCACGGTTCCACGCTTTGATCGTCCCGTTCAGATCCTTGCTGATAATCGCGTCGTCGGATGAGTCGACCACGGCGGCCAAGTGTTCGCGAATTTCCTCAGCCCGCTTGCGCTCGGTGATATCCGCGCGGATCGCCATGTACTGCCGGGGTTTCCCGTCGGCGTCGAGGAATGGTACGACGGTCGTATCCACCCAGTAAATCGAACCGTCTTTGGCCCGGTTGCAGATCTCACCCCGCCACACCTGCCCGTTGGCGATGGTGTGATACATCTGCTGGAAAAACTCTGTCGAGTGATGGCCGGAGTTGAGGATGCGGTGGTTTTTGCCCACCAACTCCGGGCGCGAGTATTTGCTGATGGCGCAAAACTTGTCGTTCACATAATTGATAGTTCCCTGAACGTCCGTAGTGGCGACGATCGCATGCTGATCGAGGGCGTACTTCTGCTCCTGCAAATCCCGCTTGGCGTTCCGGTACTCCTTGCTGCCGAGAGCGATGGAGGCAGTGCCGTCGCTTGAGATGCTCTCTCCGAGCGAACCTGCGGCCGGCGGAGGGACCGCTCTCCCTGCTTTAACTAGGCGAGATGCCGTCGCGCGCTTCACCAGTTAGGTTATCGGCGGCGTTGGGGCAATCTTTAGACTGGAAATTAGGTCGGCAGCGGGTTCCAGCAGACCGGGAATGTATGCGAAGCTGTGTCCCTTTGGAGGTGACCGGGGCGCGGCCTTCACCGCGGCGGGCAGGGAACTGCTCTGGAAATTCAGAGACTTCTCAGACTGGACGACATCGAGCAAGGGGCCGGGACATTAAGAGGCTTTCATCCCGCTTTGCGTTCATCCTCGGCAGCTTCCGGGGAGGCGTCCTCTTCGTCCCACTCAAACGAGAGCGCCCGCGAGGTGGTTTCGATGGGCTCAAGCTCCGGAATGTCCTCGGCTACAGACGCACCTAGCTCGGCAAACTTGCGTGCCGAAACCAGCACCCGGCTTTCCAGCGAACCTACAGCTTTGTTATAAGACTCGACGGCACGATCGAGTCCCGTGCCCACCTGCGTGATGTGTCCCGCGAGCAGGCGCAGGCGGTCGTGCAGTTCCTTACCGAGTTCGCTGATCTGCTTGGCGTTGCGCGCCAGTTTTTCCTGATTCCATCCGTAATTAACCGCTTTCAGCAACGCGATCAGCGTGGTCGGCGATGCCGGAATGACGCGGCTTAGCACTCCCTGCTCAATCAAAGTCGAATCCTGTTCCAGCGCGGCGCTGAAAAATGTTTCACCGGGGAGGAACATCACCACGAATTCAGGCGTGGGATCGAATTGTTCCCAATAATTCTTGCCGGCGAGGGTTTTCATGTGATCGCGAACCTGCCGCGCGTGATTGGCCAGGCACGCGCGCCGGGTTTCTTCGTCATTGGTTTCAAAAGCATCGAGGAAGGCTTGCAGCGGCGTCTTCGCATCCACTACAACGTTCTTGCCGCCGGGCAGCTTCACCACCAGATCTGGACGCAGCCTCCCCGTTTCTGTGGTCACCGATTCCTGCTCGGTGAAGTCGCAATAGGAGAGCATGCCGGCGATCTCGACCACGCGGCGCAACTGAATCTCTCCCCAGCGTCCCCGCACGTTGGGCGTGCGCAGGGCGCGCACCAGATTGCCGGTCTCCGATTGCAGCTCTTTTTGCGTTGTGATCAGCGATTGCACCTGGGCGCGGAGTTCGCCGTAAGCGTCGCCACGCGCCACTTCCATCTGCTGAATCTGCGCATCCACTTTATTCAGCGAATCGCGTACCGGTGCAACCAGGTCAGCCACAGCTTTCTGCCGGGCTTCGAGGTCGCCTCGGGCCTGGCTCTGGAAGCGCTTCAGAGTCTCCTCGGCAATCACCAGGAACGAGGAGTTGTTGCTCTTCAGGGCGTCGGAAGCCATGGCTTTGAAGGCGTTGCGCAAATCTTCGCTGGCGCGGGTCACTAGCGCGATCTTTTCGTCGTTAGTCTTCCGTTCCGATTCGAGAGCGGATTCCAGCCGGGCCTTGCCTGCCACAAGCTCGTTGTGGGCCTGCTGAAGCCGCTCCAGATCGGCGTTTCCGGCTGCTAATTCCGTTTCCATCAGGGACAAACGCGCGGTGAGCGCAGCAGTTCGCGAGCGCAGCATGAGCCAAGCGAGCATGCCGCCAAATAACAGGCCGATGACCCCTATGATCCAAGGTTCCATAGCGAAGGTAACTTCTCAGGCTGGGTTCCAGGCTCTAGCCTAGCACCAGCAGCAAGTTTTGCGCCTGAGTCAGATCCCCCAAGGGCGAGTTGAGTAGGCACAGGCAATGCCAAGAGCCCGTAGAGTGATCGACCAAGTATTCGACAGAAGCTTCGTGACGGCGCTGATGCTGGTGATAGGCGCTGCCTCGCTTCCGTCCTCGCGAGTGATGGCAGCTGCCGGGGGAAATGATGGCGCTGCGGAACATTCCGCGCAAGAATCGGCGCAGCACGGGACTCTAAAGCCGGCTGCGGCAACTGTTCCCGATATTCCTTTCAGCGATTACGACCCCGAGGTCGAACAAGAGCTTCTGGACCTTGCGAATCAAGCAAGAGCACAAGCCGGAGCGCCTCGTCTGACGCTCGATGCCGGCCTTTGCCGGGCGGCGCGCGCGCATGCGGAAGCCATGTTTGCGGCGCGGCAGCTTTCGCACCAGTTTGAAGGTGAGCCCTCCCTACCCCAACGTCTGGCTACCGCGACCCCTAGGCAACTCGATCAGGAAGGCGAGAACGTCGCGCTCGATTTCGACGCCGAAAAAGCGAATCAACATCTCATGCTGTCGCCTCCGCATCGCGCCAACCTGCTCAACCTGGCTTACAACGTGATCGGGCTGGGAGTGGTGCGCGGCGGAGACCGGTTGTACATTGTGCAGGACTTCGGCCATGCCCTCCCCAATTATTCCGCGGCAGAAGTGAAGGAGCGAATTGCCGCTACCGTGGCGCAAGCGCGGCGGCAGGCCAACCAGCCTGATCTCACCCGCAGCGATCTGCCCAATGCAGATGCTGTGGCCTGCTCCATGGCGCAAGCCGATAAGCTCGGTACCTCCGCGGTTCATCAGCTCGCGCAACGCTACACCGCGCTGACCTACACCAGCCTGCATCCGGAAACACTGCCCGCAAACGCCAACCACGTGCTCTCCAGCCACAATCTGCGCAGCTTTTCGGTGGGCACTTGCTACGCGCGAACCGAAACGTATCCTACGGGCGTGTATTGGGTGTTGTTGTCGCTCGACTGAGTTCGCGGGAGCGACGCCCCCTTCAAATCCATTTAATCAGAGCGTGCACTACGGCCATCACCGCATCCGCCCGGCAGGGACGTAATCCACTGCCGTAACAATTGCACGCCTTCCTCGTGAACTACGTCCCGCCCCAGGGCCGGCATTGAGACCTTCGGAGCCGTGGATTCCAGGCGGTAAATCAGGATGGATTTATCGGGACTTCCCGGCACCAAATCGTAGCGCAGCGTGCCCATATCTCCCGCGGAGTTCGGAGGTTTGCACAATCCCTGGCGGGCCAGATCCGTTTGCGTAAGGCGAAAATCAACGCCGGTGTAGCCCGCTTGTCCGCCGGGCTGGTGGCAGTGGGCGCAGTTATTGTCGAGGTAGGCGCGTGCGCGTTCCGCGAGAGATCCGCTGCCGGGGTCATCCCACTTGGCCGCTTTCGGAACCGCTGCGGCCGTGGGTAAGCCCTGCAGGTAGCCCACGCGAGCCCAGCGCACGAGCTGATTCTCGGCGCCATCCGCGTAGGCGTAGTCCTTATTTAAGTTGCGCGCCTTGGGCCCGATGGGAAGCAGCACTTTCTGGTTGTCGTGGCACTCCTGGCACTCATTCGCGTTGGGGATGACATAGGTGAAATCGTGAAGTCTGCCGGACACGTCCATCCACTTCACGGGCACGGGGTCGGGCACCAGTTGCACAGTGGCATCGTTCTGCCGGTCATCCCAGATGTAAGGGAGCGCCACCCAGCCGGTTTTCGCATGTACCAGCAGACGGGTTTCGATGAGCTTCTCCGTTCGTCGGCCGGCCATCGCTTCGCCTATTGGGAAAGCGAAAGTCTTTGCCAGCACAGTCCCTACGGGAAACTCGAAGAGCCCGTCGTCAACGTACCGCGCCGACGTTCCCGGCGGCATCCATACAAAACGAAACTTGTCGCTGTAGTCGGAAAACAGCGGGGTGTTCAGATCGTAGGGGACCACGCCCCGGTTCGGCTCCAAGACCGGAGAGTGTGCCGTGAACAGATGCCACGCGGAAAGCTTTTGTGGAAACGGCGCCTCGAGGTGAGCCTGCACATCGCGGTGCAGGAAATGCTCACAGCCGGCGAGCAAGCCAACGGAAGCGAGAACGCATCCCGCTATCAGCCACCAGCCCAGCCGCGGCATCACTTTTGTCCGGTGGGCGCGTTGCCCGCGCTTGGCGGGTCGGATACGGCTGCGAGCGGAGGAAGCGAACAGGCATAGCGCTTCACATCTTGCACCGGATGCTTCATTTGACCCGCGGCGTCGAAATTCAAGAAGGTCGCAGCTCCATTGGCGGAGAGGCAAACCTGGCCCTGGTTCGGTCCTTTGCGGCCCCAGGCGGGGTCGACCAGACCGTCGTAGAGAATATCCGGCAATTTGCCGCCGAGTGCCGCGGCCAGCATCTTGACACCGTCGACACGGTTGTCCGGCGATTGTCCGCCGCCGCTGATTTCGTTGTTATGGATGAAGACGTCACGCACGAACGGGTCGTATCGTTTATCTTCCGGAGCGAAGATTTGCTGAGTGATCGGAGAAGATGCGGTATCGCGCAGGGAATCTTCATCTACGCCGGTCTTGTAGTTGATGATGTAAAGGTCGACAGTGTTGTTGTTCTGAATCTTGTTGTTAAAGATTTCCACGTCGCGGATGGCCATTACGTACATGCCGGTACCAGTCGGCAGATAATAAATTGGGCCCAGGCTCTTGGGCGCGAAGTTCGGCGTATTGTTATCCACCAGTTGATTGTTGAAGGCGCGCACATGCCGGCCGCCCTGCTTCGGCAAATTGGGCAGGTTGAATATTCCCATGCCCCCGGCATTGTGAGTCGCTACGTTTTCGTAGGCGTCCACGTTCTCGGAATTTTCTATCTCGTAACCATCCACGTTGAACTCCGAGCGGTTGCGGCGGATGATGACGTTCTCTGACTGTCCAACATAGACGCCTGCATCGGCTGCGCCGCGGGCCACGGAATCTTCCACCAGCAGATTCTTGCACTCGACAGGATAGATGCCATACGGGCCGTTGGCTTCGTTGGGCCCGCGCGTCCACTCGGTGCGCACGCGACGTACGGTGATGTTGGTTCCGCCCTGAATGGTGAGCGCGTCGCCCGCCGTGTCTTCGATGGCTACATCCTCGATGGTGAAGTCATTCGCCTTAACCAGCACGCCTTGGGCGCCGGTTTTCTGTCCGGCGAAAGAAAGGATGGTTTTGTCCATGCCTTTGCCGCGGATGGTCACGCCGTTGGCGGTGAGCGAAAGCGTGCGGTCGAAGTGCAACTTCCCCTCGGGCAAGTTCACGACGTCGCCGGCTTTGGCGTTGATCAACTGCTCCTGCAGACTCTTCTGAAAATCCTCGGGGGTGTGCCTTGCGCAACTGGAAAGTAGAGAGACAGCGGCGACTGCACCGCAGACCACGCACCAGCGGGCAAATTTCATTAGTTCCTCGGTTCGTTCGACGAGGGGAATTTTATGCCGTGGCTTCGATTTGGTCAAAATGCGGGGGCGGACCAATGAACGCCAGATTCGGACTTGTCTCTGCTGTGCTAACCTTGCCCTGCCCTCCATTTGCAGTTCAGATCATGGAATCCTCGGCTCAAGTTCGGTCGGAGCAAATCCGTTTGCGGCAGGTTCGCATCGGCACGGCGGGCTGGTCTTACAAAGACTGGGATGGCATTTTCTATCCTTCTGGCATGTCGCGCCGCAAGCAGCATCCGCTGGAGTATTTGGCGCGCTTCTTCGATACCACCGAGATCAATATATCGTTTTACGGACCGCTGAAGCCGGAGTGGGGCAAACTCTGGTGCCGCAAGGTCGCGGCCGTGAATAAGAATTTCCTCTTCACTGCGAAACTCTACCGTGCGTTTACGCACTCGCCGATTGCGGTGATGGAGCCGACGTCAGCTGCAACCATCCGTCCCACGGACGAAGACGAACTCCGCACCCGCGAAGGACTCGACGTCATTGCCAGCGAAGGCCGGCTGGGTGCGCTGCTCATTCAGTTTCCTGTGTCGTTCAAGAATACTTCCCTCAACCGTGAATATCTCGATCGTCTACTGCGCCAGTTCATCGAGTATCCGCGAGTGGTTGAGGTGCGCCACTCCAGTTGGAACGATGCCGAAACTCGGGCCGCCTTCACGCAGAAAGATGTTGGCTTCTGCAACATCGACCAGCCTCTGCTGGGGCGGTCGCTCGCGCCCACCGAACACGTGACGGCTGCTATCGGCTACGTCCGCCTGCACGGCCGAAACTACGAGCAGTGGTTTACCGATCAAGGTACCGACTCCGACCGTCGCAACGACCGCTATAACTATCTCTACAACGAGCGCGAGCTCGCGGGCTGGAAGGAAAGAATCGAAAGCGTTGCCGAGCGCGCCCAAACGACTTATGTGATTACCAACAACCACTTCGAGAGCAAGGCCAGCGTGAATGCGCTCGAATTGAAGGCCATGATCAGCGGGAAACGCGTGCCGGCTCCACCGACGCTGATCCAGAAATATCCCGAGTTGAGAAAGATTGCCGATGCGTTGGAGGATTCCGACGAGGACTTTAGGCCGAGGCTGCCGCTGCGAGCATAGAATCGCAGACGACAGACTGGTCAAGGGATGAAACAAGAACGGAGAGTTAGAAGGAAGAACGAAGATCGAGCGGCTACCGGACAATTCAGACAGGCCTAGCCATCAGCGACGGCTAGTTACGCCCCAAGGGCCGCGTGGCCCGACATGCGTTGCTTGTTGTGGCGCAGCGCGACGTTCATAAACACATTGCCTAGAGAAGTCTCAAAGCAGATCATCAGCGCTTCGACATCCTCGCTGGTTTTGTCGCCCTCTTCGCTCGTGAGCAGCAGCGGGGGATGCACGCGGAAGTGGAAGCCCTGATCGTTGAGCGCGCAGACGGCATTGCCGACGACCTGGTTGGCGAGTTCGAAGATGGTCTCTTTGATCAGCCCGTCGGATTCAGGCAGTTCCGCGCCCGCATAGTGGCTGGCCACGCGCACCGCGGTTTGCGGCTCGAGGTCGAGAATGATGCGGCCCTCGATGTCGCCCGAGAGCGCCACCATGCCAGCTACGCCTTTCCGGCGATAGCCCTCCTCTTCCATCGCAAGGTGGCCCACCTTCGTGGTCCCGGACAGGCCCTGCGACAGCACGGCGTCAGCCGCGTTGATGAAAGGCTGAATCAGCTCCATCTTCATGCGATTAGGCTCCCGCGCCGGCGGCTACCGCGCCGTCTTCTCCGAGCACGTATTTGATGACCTCGTACAGCACTTCGGGCTTTACCGGCTTCTGTACGAAATGGCGCGCCCCGCGCTGCAATGCGGCCACGATGTTTTCCTGGTAGCCCACCGAAGACACCATGACGACGCGGGCTTCGGGATGCGCCTGTACGATCTTCTCGGCGGCCTCGATACCCTCCATCTGCGGCATGGTGATGTCCATCAGTACGATGTCGGGATGCGTGCGCTCGAATTCACTGATCGCAGTCAACCCGTCACCGGCCTCGGCCGCCACCTGCCCGCCAAAACTTTCGATCATGCGGGCGAGGTTCTTGCGCGCGAACACGGAATCGTCCACGATCAAGTAGCGGACCGGTTGGCCGTCCTTGCTGCGTTTTACTGGTGCAAACTGCTCCATAACACCCTCCTCTAACATTCCATCACAGCGGTTTCCCGCCGACCAGATGACTCAGGTCCATAGGACTTGGGTCAAAGTTCGTTCAGCGACCGGCGCGGAGTGCTTTCCCCGCCCCGCCGCTTTCCCCGTGGCCCTCGTTGCGGCCACAAAGAGCTTGTAAAGTGGACGAGAGCCCGTCCAAGGCCACCACCCGCGTGGCATAGCCACGTTCGATGGCAGCTTTGGGCATGCCGAAGACCACACAAGATTCTTCGCTCTGCGCGATGGTCATACCGCCGGCTCGCTTCACTGCGCCCAGACCTTCCGCGCCATCATCGCCCATGCCGGTCATCAGCGCGGCGATCGCTTGCGAGCCGAATTCCTGGGCCGCGCTTTGGAACAAAACATCCACGCTGGGCCGGTGGCCATTGACCCGCGCCTCGTCATTGAGCACCACAATGTCTCCCATGGTCAGGCGCTTCACCTTCATGTGCCGGCTTCCGGGGCAAACCAGTACGCGCCCGGCCTGCAGCGTGTCACCTGATTGGGCTTCCTTCACGCGCAGCGAGCACAACTCATCCAGGCGGCGCGCAAACATCTCGGTGAAGCCCTCGGGCATGTGTTGCACGACTACGATCGCTCCCGGAAAATCCGGGGGCAGTTGGGCCAGCAAGAACTCAAGGGCTTGTGGCCCTCCGGTGGAAATTCCGATCGCCACCAATTTGCTGGGAGGAGGCGCCTTCGCGGCCGAGATCTTTTGCGCAGGCGCCGCAACCTGGAAAGTTCCAGGCCGCACAACTTTGCAATCGGCGGCCGCCTTGATTTTGGCGATCAACTCTGCCGCGGTTTCGGCCATGTGCACCGAAGCGTCTTGCGGCTTGGCGACGAAATCGAAGGCGCCCAGTCCCAACGCCTTCATGGTGACCGAAGCGCCCTCGGTGGAGTGGGAACTGACTACGATTACCGGCATCGGGTGCCGGCGCATGATTTCCTTCAAAGTATCGATGCCGTTCATACCCGGCATCTGCAGATCAAGCGTGACCACGTTGGGTTTTAGCTCTTCGATCTTTTTCAGGCAGAAGGTTCCGTCCATCGCGGTGCCCACCACCTCGATCAACGGGTCAGCCTCCAGCATCTGCGGGATCATCTTCCGCATCAAGGCAGAATCATCCACCACCAACACGCGTACTTTCTTCACTCCGGGGTTCATGCCTGGGTTCATGCCAGGCCTCCCGCGCTGCTCAGGGACATGCGGGCGCGATCGGCATGGTTCAGCAAGAGCCCGCAGTTGACCATGCCCGCTGCTTCGGGGCGCATACGCGCGACATGCTCCACCACTGCGAGGAGATTCAGGATGAGCACGACCTTGCCATCCCCCAGGATGGAAGCGCCGTTTACTAGGTCGGTGGAGAAGGTCTGGTCGTCCAAGGCTTTGATCACCAGTTCTTCTTCCCCTTCCAAGGAGTCGACGATCAATCCGTACTTCCTCTCGCCGACGGTGATCACCAGTACGAACAGCTTGCTCGAATTCCGGTCCGTTTTGGCGGCGGTGGGGCGCCCCAGGCGCAGCAGTGGAAGCACCTGATTGCGCAACTGCAGCACTTCGTAGTTGTCGACCTGGTGGACTTCGGATTCCATGGCGCGGGCAATCTGGCTCACCGCGTTCAGCGGGATGGCATACAAGCGCTGTTCCACCCAGAACATCAGGGCTTTGATGATAGCCAGCGTGAGCGGCAGCTTCAGACGGAAGGTCGTGCCCTGGCCCACATGAGTCTCCACATGAATCGTGGCCTTCAGCCGCTGGAGCACGCTCTGCACCACGTCCATCCC
>JBAUVZ010000348.1:0-14386 GCA_049583505.1 Candidatus Sulfotelmatobacter sp. | reverse complement strand
CGTCCAGGGCGCTGCTGCATTACCGTCACTGGCCCGACGATTTGCTTGCCGCACCGGCTGCAAAACTCCTGGCCGGGTTGCACTGTTGTGCCACATCCATCGCAGAACATGATTTCCTCCGCTACGCGTCGTGAGTCGGGCCCGTTGCCCCACCCTGCCGCTCAACACATGATATCCAAGATAAGGATACGCAAATCGCACGCCAGAGTTCAGTTGAAAGTGTTTGCACTGCTGCAAACTCTACTCCACCTACGTTCCTCTCAGGTGGATATTGGTTCACCCAAACGAAAAGGCCACCCGGCAACTGGGCGGCCTTCTCTTTTCAAGGGAGAATAGTTCCAACGGAGGCAATCGATCCCGTCAAAACTTTCTGGACAAAATCTTATGAGCCGAAAAAGCAGGGTGTCAAGCAATTTTTGGGAAATAAATGTCTTTAGTTTCAATGATTTACATAATCAATCAACATTCGCCTCAACTGTTCCAATTTGAGACGAAGAGCCAAAGAAAGTGCCGTAAGCCGATATGCCTGAGGCACTTAAGAACCGTTGGAGGTCTCCGACGTAGCCGGAGGCCGAGCCGGGGACCCTTGCGCCGCCTCTCCCAGTTGAAGAGAAATGAACTCGGTTTGGTCGGGACGACCGAAAACCGGACCGGGGAAAAACCGCCGCAGAAGAATGCGAGCGCCTCCGAATGCGACTCCGGCGGCCAGAGATATCGCTCCTACGATGATGCACAGAAGAATGATGTTGACCAGCAGGTTGGCGATGTTGTTCTTCTTGTCGAAATACGTGTTCTCGTTCCAAGTTACGCTGGGTGACCAGTTGACGGCACCCAATAAAGTCTGCGCGTCGCTCTGCGAAAGCGGGCCGGCGGCGATCGCGATAATCGGCCCGGTGCGTTTATCGAAAAACGGGCCAACATCCTCGACGGCTGCAACCCCGACCTGGGGTTGAGAGGCATGATGGGCGGCGTCGATGCGGCGCAGATGTTCGGCAGCGACTGCCGGCGTGGGGTACTCGATCAGCACCAGCGTGGCTCCTCCGCCGGGAGTGGAGTACTGCCCGAGCACGACTTCGGGGCTGGCGCTGAAATCGACCAGATCCGCGGGAAGCGGAGACCCGATCGCACCCAGGGCCAGCGGTCCCTCGGCGTATTTCTCGGTATTCGCTGCGTAGCCGTGGTGCGGCATGAAAGCCAGAATCGGAGGCAGGCTTCCGGCATTTCCGGTGGGGCGCGGCAGTACGCCAGCCAGCTCGCGCAGTCCCGCTGCTGACATCACCGACAACTGGCTGAAAACGGCCTCTACGACGATGTGACCGCGGTAAAAAAGCACGCGCTGATTTAGCGACGCGCCCTGGTCGCCGATCTCCTCCCGCGCCATCTCGGGTTGAAGGTAGAACGTGTAAGCCCCGAAAGCGCCGCTGGCATCGGCGAAGCGTGCGGCGCGAAGCTTCAACGTGCGGCCGTCATCACTCTTGTAAGTGGCGGCCTCGAAATCCGTGAAGCCGTATTCCTTGAGCAGCGCCACGTTCGTAGGGTCGGCGGCACCGGCATCTTTGCTGGCTTGAGTTATGCCTTGAATCTGCCATTCAGCGAACTGCTTTGGGAGGATCGGAGGCGTGGCCGAATCTGGGACTGTGCCGGCAGCGAAAGCCACGCCGACGAGAGAAGCCACTACAGTCAGGATAAGTAACGAACTCAGAGCGCGCATCGAGGCACCGCTGGACACAGAATCCCTTCTGTAATTAGACCACAGCGGACGAGAAAAAGTTTCCTGGGAGCCTACTGGCCGGCAGCCTTATCCATCTTGCTGGCAACCTTGACCCCGCTCAGGCCGTTTACATATTTGGCGATGCCGCGGTAGAGCGATTCGGCGATGCGCTGGCGATATTCGCTGGTGGCAAGGCGGTGCTCGTCGGTGGGATTGCTGACAAAAGAAATTTCAGCCAGGATCGAGGGCATATTCGCTCCGATCAGCACAATAAATGGAGCCTTCTTCACGCCCCGGTCGCGAATGCCCGGGCTTTTGACGGCAAGGCCGCTATGCAGCGACTGCTGCACATCCCCGGCGAATTCCCGCGACTCCTCGATCTTTTCCTTGAGTGCGATCTTCTTGACCAAGTCCTGTAGTTCGTAGATGGACTTCTCCGAAACTGCGTTCTCGCGCGCCGCCACGTCCAGCGCTTCTGGTGAAGAGGTGAAATTCAAGTAGTAGGTCTCGACCCCCCGGGCGTCAGCATCGTGGCTCGAATTGGCGTGAATGGAGACGAATAGGTCGGCGCGCGCCTGGTTCGCAACCGCAGTGCGAGTTTCCAGCGGGATGAAAGTATCGTCCTTGCGCGTATAAACCACTTCCGCGCCCAACCGCGTCTCCAGCAGCTTGCCCAAACGCCGGCCCACATCGAGCACGAGATCTTTTTCTTCCAGGCCGTTGGGGCCGATGGTCCCGGTATCGTGGCCTCCGTGCCCAGGATCAATCACGATCTTGCCGATTTTCAGTCCCAAGGCGCGAATCAGGGAACGGCCGCCGCCTGCGGTGGGCTTCGCTTCCCGAATTCCGAGATCGGACGCACTTCCCGACCTGCCGGAAGCGAGAGCGCGCGTGCCAGACCTGGGCCGGGTGCCGCTTGGATCAGTTTGCAATGCAGAGGCAGTCGAATCCGAAGTATCCGCATCGCTGTCGGAATCGCTGTCTACCAGCTGTTTCGTGGCGACGATACTCCGCGCGTGCGAAGCTTCTCTCTTTACATCTTGTGCACTCCGCTTCGTCACTTCGGCGAAGGAGGGGCTGGCTTCTTCGTCGTCATCGTCAGCTTCCACCACTTTCTTCACCACGGAGGTTGGCGGCTTCCTGCCAGCAGCGGCTATCTCTGATGACGCCGAGGCATCATCGTCGACGTCCGCGCTTAGTCTTTTCGGCGAGGCCACGCCATCTCCCTGCGTCGAGGCAGTTTCGCCCGTGTCTTTTTCATTGTCCTTAGGCTGTTTCGCCTGCCCATTCCTGCCGTGAATATCAATAATCAAGCGGTAGGGATTGGGCAGCAGGAAGGCCTCGTAATCGGAGAGGTTGTCGACCTCGAGCACAACCCGCGTGCGTCCCGGAGCAAACTGGGCCACGCGAACTTTCTTCAGGAAGCCATCAGCCACGTCGAAGCTCTTGCCCACCAGCGTGGAGGCGAGCTTAGTATCGCGCAGGTCGAAGAAAATACGCGCCGGACTGTCGATCCGCTGCGACGAAAACTTTACGTCGCTTTCCACGTCGATGGCGACCCGCGTGTAGTCGGGAGTGGACCAGTGCCGGATACCGGTCACCCGCGGCAGGCGCCCGGAGCGAACTTCCGCGGACTCATCTTTCCCTGACTCCGCACGAGAAACGGAACTGTCTCCGGCATCCTTCGTGTCCTTAGTGTTGCCGTTCTTCGCCTGTTGCTTCTTCCCCGCCGCTTTCTGCGCAGCTGCTGCCTTCTCCGCCTTCGCCTCCTGGTCGAGTTCGACGATAGCCTGGCGGGCATCATCAGCCAGGCGATTGTGGGGATAGCGGCGCAGAAACTCCTGGAAGGCGGATCGCGCCGCTTCGGGATCGTTGAGGTCGTCCTTGTAAATCTCACCGATGGTGAACAATCCGTCAAAGCGGTACTTGCTGCCCGGATACTCGCGGCGCAGGAACTTATATTGCTCGATGGCCTCGTTGAGGACCTTGTCGTCGTCGAAACGCCGTCCCATTTCCACCAGCGTTTCGGCTACCGCTACTACGCTGGGATCAGCCTTGGTGGAAGCGGGCGCTCCCAGATAGATCGAGCGGTAAGCATTCAAGACGCGCTGATAATCGTGGCGAGTTCGATCGGCAGGAGGCCTTCCGTTCAGCGCCTCGCGCATCCGCTCGGCGTTGACGAAACGCTCCCTCGCCCAGGCGTCAGAGTGGCGTGACCGGGCGTGCGCCGCCGGAGCGGTGACCGCGGCGAACATGGCGAGCACAACTAAGGCTCCCCACAGACTACGCTGGCGCGATGAGCTCTTCAAAGTAACGGCCCGTGCCTTCGTTCCTGCTTGTTCGAACCAGTTGTTTGAACCGATGCCCTGGGTGCCAGATCGAACCAGTAGAGAGATAAAGTAAACCAGATCCTGCAAACTTAGTCTGTGTTGCTGATGTGCAGCACGCCGCGCGCATCCCGTTGAACAGTGACGGGATCGCGCGAAGCGCCCGAGTCAAAATCGGATACACCGTAGTACAGGTTGGTGATCCTCCGGACGTAGTTTTGGGTTTCGGTGTAGCGCGGCACGCCGGAACTGCGCGCCACCGCTCCCGCACCCGCGTTGTAGGCGGCCAGGGTCAGTTTAATGTCGCCGTCATAACTTTCCAGAAGTTGTTTCAAGTGGCGCACGCCGGCGTCCACGTTCTGTTCCGGATCAAACGGATTTTTCACCTTCAACTGGCGCGCGGTCGAGGGCATCAGCTGCATCAGCCCCATCGCACCCTTGCGCGACACCGCGTTGGGGTTGAAGTTTGATTCCACTTTCACTACCGCGCGGACCAGGTTCGGGTCCACGTTGTGCCGGGCCGCAGCCTGCTCGATGGCGCTGTCAATGTCGCCGGGCGACGCTGTTGGCCCGCGGAAGTTGGCCGTCACAATCCTGGCGGTTGCCGACTGAGTGGACTCATGTCCCAGATATTCATTCACCTCGGCCGCTGCCGAGCGCGCAGCTTTCATCGCCGCCGCACTCGGTGGAGGCACAGGCTTCCAGCGATTCTCCTTGGAACTCCAGTACATCAGGCTGCGCCGGGGCGATTCCGACTCCTGCGTGTGGCGGGCGGAACTCGCCGGGGCAGGTTCATTGACGTAAACTTTGTGGCCGTGCTCGTCAGTTGCGGTGATCTTCGTTGCAACGATCTTTTCGGAAGGTCCTTCGACACCTTCAGCGGCACGGAGCGGGGACGCGAGAGAAAGAGAGGTCGCGGCTACGGTGCTGGCCATCAGGGCGATTTGCAGGCGCTTTCGCATAACCGGGTTCCTATTCACCTTGGCACTAACGAAGACAGACTTCACCCTCGCTTGCCCATACCCCGGAACCTGACGGAGAATTCTTAAACCAGAGTAGGATAATTATAGATGTTGAGGATGGCAGCGGCAACCTATCTGAAGGGCGTAGAACCACCAGAGTAATCCCGGTAACGGACTGAAAACAAGACAATTAGAATTCGCTTAGGTTACCTTCTCTAGCGCCAGACTCAGGCTATCGAGCGACAATGACCGCAGGAGGTTGCGGCGCATGCCACGCTCCACCTCAGCTAACCGGTCAGAAGCGGCGGCGATCCAGTCGAAATCGGCAGCCTCAGTCAGTTTCGTGAGCTCGTCTGGAATGTCGGTGTTGTGAACCAGCTCCGGCGACCCCGACTCCAGAAACATCAGGTCGCGCAGCAGCGAGTAGAGGGTGCGAAGAAGCTGTTCCGTCTTCTCCCGTCCATCGGCGCCGGCGCGATAGGATTCGGTGATCTTGAAAAGCTGCGTGTGTTCGCCTCCCAGCAGGGCTGAGTTGAGAATGCTCAACGCGTCACCACGGGCGGTTACATAGGCCTCCACATCAAAGGTGCGGGCACGCCCGAGAGCGCCTTCGGACAATCTGGCAACCAGAGCGCGCTGCGGCGCCTTCCACTCCGGACGCTGCTCAGCCAGGTAGTGCTCCATTTCCTTCACCGGCAAGGCGCCAAGGGAAAACGCCATCGATCGTGATCTGATGGTGGGAAGCAGTTCACCCGGGTTCTCCGAGAGCAGAAAAATCGTAGCGAACTCGGGAGGTTCTTCCAGAACCTTGAGCAGAGAATTGGCCGCCTCTTTCATGAAAGCCGAGTCGGTAAAGATATAAACCCGCTCCCGCGCTTCGGACGGACGGTAATGAATGGTCTCGATGACCCGCCGGACTTGATCCACCTTGATCATCATCTGTGGAGGATCAGGAGGAATGATCAGCACATCCGGGTGCGTCTGCACGAAGAGACGGGTATCTTTCTTATCGGCCTCGCGGAGACCTTCGCGCGTCTCCGCCGCCTCGGCAACCCGGTCATCGAGATCGGCAGCCTGGGCGACGCGGCGGCAGTTGGCGCATTTCCCGCAGAAGTCAGGCAGGCCATCGGTTTCAGTCGGCGCCAGACAATTCAAAGCCTGCGCCAGCATGAGCGCCAGCGTGTACTTGCCCGAGCCCCGCGCGCCCGAAAGGATCACGGCATGGGGAAAGCGTTTCTGCGCCAGCGTGTCGCGCAAGCGGTGGACGGTTTCGGCATTGCCGTGAAAATCAGAAAATCCCATTGTTCAATCCATTTGTTCAATCCAAGTCAGAATCTACCACGGCGGCAGTTTTAGCTTTCGCCCGACAACATCCTTGATTCGCCGATGCGTCTGGGACGGCGTGCCGCTTGCGTCCACGGCCACGACGCGCTGCGGCTCCCTTGCGGCTATTGCCAGATAACCCTCCTGCACGCGGGCGAAGAAGGATCGAGTCTGCTGTTCAAAGCGGTTTTCGTCGGGATGATTCTTACCCGCATTCTTGCTCACACCATGCGAAGCCCGCCGGTTTCGCCTTCGGGCCCGACCCACGCTCATGGCCGGATCGGACTCTAGCAGGATCGTCATATCGGGCTGCAAATCTCCACAAAGCACGTGGTGCAACTTCAGCACGGCGTCGCTGCCCAGCTTGCGGCCGCTGCCTTGATAGGCTTCCGTGGAATCGGTGAAGCGGTCGCAAAGCACAATGTGGCCGTGATCGAGCGCCGGCTGGATCACCTCCGCAATGTGCTGGGCGCGTGATGCAAACATCAAAGCCATTTCTGCCAGTGGCGAGAGACCCTCCGTCGCCGAGTCGAGCAAAACGCGGCGAATCTTCTCCCCGGTCACGGTTCCCCCGGGCTCGCGTGTCTCCACCACCTTGTGCCCAGCCGCGCGGAGAGCGGCCGCCAGCTTGCGCATTTGCGTGCTCTTGCCGGTTCCGTCCAGTCCCTCGAAAGTGATGAACTTCCCGCGCCGCGACATCGTGGAGATGATAACAGCGCTGGTGCACTCCTGTGTGACCGTCCCTGTACGGCCCTCCCGCAGCCTGCTAGAATCTGAAATTCTGCACGCGCAGTGGGATTCGATTCATCGAACGAAATGGGGGCCCTAACAATGAAACTCTCAAGAATCTTGGGAGTGGTCTGCGTTCTCTTGTTCTCGCGTTCCAGCTGGTCGGCTGCACCACCAACCGTAACCATCTCTGTGGACGCCACCTCGGCACCCCGCAAGATCTTCCACGCTAAACTGAAGTTTCCGGCCAGCGGCGGAGACCTGACGCTCTATTACCCGAAGTGGATTCCTGGCGAGCATGCGCCCGACGGCCCCGTCATTGATCTGGCCGGACTGAAATTCACCGCCGGCGGCAAGACCCTGAAATGGCGGCGCGATCTGCTCGACGGCTTTACCATTCACGTCGAAGTTCCAGCCGGCGAGAATGAAGTAGACGCCGAACTGGATTTCCTCTCTCCCGCAACCTTCGAGGGAGGCTTCTCCGCAGGCTCCTCCGCGACCGACAAGATGGCAGTCATCAGTTGGAATCAGGTGTTGCTCTACCCCAAGGGCTGGAAGTCCGATGATCTCACCTACGTTGCCAGTCTGAAACTCCCCGCGGGCTGGAAATACGGCACGCCCCTGCCCATCGCATCCACATCGCTCACCGGTGAGAACGGCGACACGCAGATTACATTTCAGCCGGCTTCCCTGACCACGTTGGTCGATTCTCCTGTAATCACCGGCGAATTCCTGAAGATCGTCAAGTTGGCTGATGACCCGCTGGTGGAAATGGATGTTGCTGCTGACAGCGCAGCCGCGCTCGCCCCTCCGCAGGAAGTCTGGGACCACTACAAGAATCTGGTTGAGCAGGCGAACAAGCTTTTCGGCGCGCATCACTATCGCGATTACCATTTCCTCTACAGCTTGAGCGATCACGTGGCGCACTTCGGACTGGAGCACCACGAATCCGATGACAGCCGCGTTAACGAGCGCGGGCTAGTCGATGAAAACGAGCGCAAGATGGAAGCCAGCCTGCTCCCCCACGAGTACGTGCATTCGTGGAACGGAAAATACCGGCGTCCGGCGGATCTCGCCACGCCCGACTATCAACAGCCGATGCAAGACGATCTACTGTGGGTGTACGAGGGTCTGACGAATTATCTGGGCACGGTGCTGACCGCCCGCAGCGGATTGCTCACTCCGGAGCAGGAGCGGGACGATTTGGGTTTAACCGCCGCCGCTCTCGATCACACTCCCGGCCGCCAATGGCGCAACCTGCAGGATACCGCCGATGCCGCCCCTGAACTTTATTTCTCTCCCCATGCCTGGCAATCCTGGCGGCGTTCAGTCGACTTCTATGAGGAAGACACCCTGAACTGGTTGTGGGCAGACGTCATCATCCGCCAGCAGAGCAAAGGCAAGAAAACATTGGACGACTTCTGCAAGCTCTTCCACGGAACTCCCAGCACAGGGCCGATGGTGAAGACTTACACCTTCGACGATGTGGTCAACGCTCTGAACCAGGTCGTACCCTACGACTGGCAAGGCTTCTGGATCGAGCGTCTGACGAACCACGGTCCCGGCGCTCCGCTGGGCGGCATCGAAGGCAGCGGATGGAAGCTGGTCTACGACGAAATCCCCTCCGAAATGGATCGCGGTGGCGAGAGCAACTCGCATTTCATCGACGCGGCATACTCGATCGGGATCGATCTGCGCGAAGACGGCACCATTACCGACACCATCGAGGGCATGTCCGCAGCCCAGGCTGGAATCGGTCCCGGCATGAAGCTGATCGCGGTGGACGGCCGCCAATACTCGCCCGAAATCCTGCGCGATGCTCTCAAAGCCGGCAAGAGCGGCACCGGTCCGCTCGAACTTCTGGTCGAGAACACTGATTACTTCAAAACCTACAAGCTCGATTACCACGGCGGCGAACGCTACCCTCACCTGGTACGGGATGAATCGAAGCCGGACTTGCTGTCGGAGATTTACAAAGCAAAGTAGGAGACCACGAGTAGCGTAAGACCAAAGTTACGTCGCCCCTAATGCATTCACTCGTTTTGCGAGGAGATGCCGACCATGAGCTTGCGCCGGCCCATTCTTTTCACCAGCGCCCTATGTTTCCTGGCGCTTGTGCTCGACTCACTGCTGCTTGCCCAAGCCCAGACGTCCATCCTCGGCTTCACGCCTTCTGCTGCGACTCACGAGGCTGAGGTCGAGAGCAAATTCAAAGCCATCCCCTCCCCGGACGAAGAGCGTCGCCAGCACCACATCTTTACCGCCGAACCACACGTCGCCGGCTCCCCGCGCAACAACGAACTGGCTCGTTACATCGCCGACGAGTGGCGAAACGAAGGCCTGGAGGACGTCGTGATCCGCCGCTACGACGTCTACGGCAGCAATCCAAAGTCTACTTTTCTGGAAATGACCGCACCCGTGCATTACCGTGCTGCCCTGCGTGAGCTGCCCGTTTCCGGCGATCCGGACATGAAGAACAAAAGCATTAGTTCGGCATGGAGTGGCATGTCCGCGTCCGGCGAAGTCACGGCCCCGCTCGTCTACGCCCACAGCGGCAATCCCGAAGACTACGAACTCCTCCGCAAGCAGGGCATCGACGTCAAAGGCAAAGTCGTCCTGGTGCGCTACTCGAATCCCTATAGCTATCGCGGATTCAAAGCGCTCACCGCCGAGCGTGAAGGCGCGGCCGCCATCCTGATCTACAGCGATCCCGCCGAAGACGGATTCAAGAAAGGTCAGGTTGTCCCCAAGGGCCCCTGGGGCCCCGAATATCACATCCAGCGCGGCGCCATCACTTACGACTTCATGGTGCCCGGCGATCCGCTCACTCCGGGATGGGCCTCGGTTCCCGGCGCCAAGCGCATTCCCGTCGAGCAAGCAGTCTCGATCCCGAAGATCATGGCGCTGCCGCTTTCCTGGCACGACGCCAAGCCGCTGCTCGCCCAAATGGACGGCCCCGTTGCCCCCGATGACTGGCAGGGCGGACTACCCATCAAATATCACCTCGGCGGAAATCGCGTGCGCGTACACGTCAAAATAGAGATGGACAACTCCACCCAGCCTTACTACGTGGTCGAAGGCCGCATTCGTGGTGCGCAGTTGCCCGATGAGTGGGTTGTGCTCGGCAATCACCGCGACGCCTGGGTCTTCGGCGGCGTCGACCCCAGCAGCGGCACTGCCTCGATGATGGAGCTGACCCGTGCGCTGGGAAAGCTGGCTAGGCAAGGAATCCGTCCGCGGCGCACCGTCGTGATCTGCAGTTGGGACGGAGAAGAAGTCGGCCTGACCGGTTCCACCGAGTGGGGAGAGCAGTTCGCCGACGAACTGCGCGGCAAAGCAGTCGCCTATATCAACGTCGATTCCTCCACGTCAGGGCCAAACTTTCATGGTCAGGCAGTGGCATCGCTCGCCCCCATGCTGGTGGAAACCACCCGCACCTTAAAGGATCCTTCCGGCAAGACGTTGTACGAAATGTGGAAGGAATCATCGACGCGCGAACGGCGCAACGCCAAACAAGCCGAAGAGGTAACAGACTCAAATCTCGCCGACACCCGCATCGGCAGCGGATCGGACCACACCGTGTTCCTCAACTTTGTCGGCATGCCTGTCCTCGGCCTGCAATTCGATGGTCCGTATGGCGTGTACCACTCGGCCTACGACGATTTCTTCTGGATGAACCACTTCGGCGATCCCGGCTATCACTATCACACTCTGATGTCGCAGTTGTGGGGCGTGCTCGCGCTGCGCCTCGCCAACGCCGACCTTCTGCCCTTCGATTTTGCCAGTTACGCCGCCAACATTCGCCAGTTTGTGAATGAATTGTCGAAAGGCATGGCGACGAGAAATGACCTTAGCCAACTGGATCTAAAGCCGGTACTCGATGCAATCGACGACTTCGAGGCCGCAGGCAAACGTCTGGATGAATCGGCGAGCCGCGCGTTAGCCTCCGGCGCAATCGATCCCAAACTCACCGCAACCATCAATCACGGCACCATGCAGGTCGAACGCAACTGGCTCAACCCCGATGGCATCCCCGGCAGGCCGTGGTTCAAGCATATTCTCTACGGCGCGCGCTTCACGTACGCCCACCTCGAGTTACCTGGCCTAACCGAAGCAGTCGAGAAACAGGATTGGACCACCGCCAAACAGCAAGCTGAGATTCTTCGTCAGGCGTTAGCCAACAACACGAAGCTGATCAATCAACTCAACTCCGGATTGAGCGGCGAAACGGCCGAAGCTGGAAAGTAAGTTTCCGAGCGCCGCCTTCTCGCGTGACATCTGGCCTGATCGTCCGCAGTTCCATCATCGGATGATGGAAGTGGAGGCTATCTGTCCGCAATGTGGTGCCAGTGGTGCATCACCGCGCAGCTCAGATGACCGAGGACGAACCAGAACACTGCCCAGAGAACCGCCTTGAGTGTTGGATTCATCAGGAAAGATTAATTGAGAGGAAATAGGTGTCAAGGGAAAATCGCCACCCAAACCTGTTGCAACCCTTAGGTCAGTCGAACTCGAAAACCACCTGCTCCACCGGACTGCTCCACACCGGAGCGAACGACTGCCGATGCAACGGGGTCGGACCATACAGCTCCAAGGCCGCCAGATGTTGCGGCGTGCTGTAGCCCTTGTGCGAAGCCAGGCCGTATTCGGGGAAGACTGCATCCCACTCGCACATCATGCGGTCGCGCTCCACTTTGGCCAGGATCGATGCTGCTGCAATCGAGGCGGAGAGCGCATCACCATGGATGATGGCTTTCTGCGGCAGTTCGCAATCAAGGCGCACGGCATCGACGAGGAGATGGTCCGCGGCAGGCGCGAGACGCATCACGGATTCGCGCATGGCGAGCCGAGATGCCTGATAGATGTTGATCTGGTCGATGCGAGCAGCGTCCACCGCCGCAACCGCCCAAGCCACGGCACGTTCGCGAATGCGCGGCGCCAGCAGTTCGCGACGCTCCGGCAGCAACAACTTGGAATCACGCAGGCCGCGAACGCGGTAGCCGCGGTCGAGAATCACCGCCGCCGCCACCACCGGGCCAAACAGCGATCCGCGCCCCACCTCGTCCACTCCGGCTACCAGCGCCGCCCCTGACGCCCACGCAACTTTTTCGTAACGCAACGTGCAGCGCAGCTTTTTCAGTAGACGCAGCTTGGCCGCGGAGGCAGAAAGCACGAACTCGGGCGAAAACTCCGCAGGGATCGACATTGGAGCTGAGAGTTGAAGCGTGCCCACATCTTCACTTGCGAGCACGTCTTCCTGCAAGGGAGAAATTCAGAATGCGACCGGACCTGAGGCCGAGACTCGCAAAGCACTGGATACTCTAGCTCGGTTTTTCGACGTCTCTCAGGCGGGCCGCTTTGCCCTTGAGAGCGCGTAAGTAATAAAGCTTGGCGCGGCGAACCTTGGACGAGCGCAGCAGATCCACTTTGTCAATCACTTTGGAGTGGACGGGGAAAATGCGCTCCACGCCCTGGCCGAAGCTGATCTTGCGCACGGTGAAGCTGGCCTGTGGCCCGTTGTCGCGCTTGATCACCACGCCTTCAAAAGCCTGCAAGCGTTCCTTGTCACCTTCTTTGATCTTCACGTGAACCCGAACGGTGTCACCCGGGTTGAACGCAGCAATGTCGGTGCGCCGGGTCTTCGCCAGCAGTTTTTCAATGATAAGGTTCGACATGATGGTTAGTCCTTCTGAATTCTGAAGTCTTGATCTCTCTCGAAACTCAGCCGCGATCTTTCCTGATCCCGGTCAGAAACTTGTTATCTTCCTCGCTCAGCGCCGAGCCCTCCAATAAGTCGGGACGGTTGCGCCAAGTTTTTTCGAGCGCCCGCTGTCGACGCCACCGCCGGATTTCTTCGTGGTTGCCGGACATCAACGCCTCCGGCACCGCCATCCCGCGAAACTCCGCCGGCCGCGTGTAGTGCGGATAATCCAGCAGTCCGTTCGACCCGCAAGTCGAATCCGCACCGCCCGAACCTTTCGCTTTCGAGTCGACAGTGAAAGACTCCTGCTGGGTTGACGCTTCGTTCCCTACAGCTCCAGGAAGCAACCTCACTACTGCTTCCACGATCACGGCGGCGGCTATTTCTCCTCCGCTCAACACATAGTCACCGATGGAAAGTTCGCGATCGGCGAGAAAGTCCGCTACCCGCTCATCCACACCTTCGTAGCGCCCGCAGACTAAAACGGTACGCTCGAGAAGCGCCACCTCCGCTGCCACTTTCTGCGTGAACCGTCGCCCCTGCGCCGAGAGCAGGATTACCGATTGTCTCGCCCGTCCCGCGAGACGATCTTCCCGAGGTGGAACGCCCATCGACTCCAAACACTCAAACAGCGGTTCCGGCTTCAGCACCATGCCTTCGCCGCCGCCAAAGGGACGGTCGTCCACCGTACGGTGACGATCATGGGCAAACTCCCGCAGATCGTGGACTCGAATTGTCGCCAGCCCCATTTCCTGAGCTCGGCGCGTGATGCCGTATTCTAACGGTCCGCGAAAGAAGTCCGGAAAAATCGTGACGATGTCGGCCTTCATCGCAGAACCCGTAACCCAGTTCTCAGTAAAACTGCCCTGGTCTTCCTTCCATCAACGGCTTTTCTTTCTCGCTCCCTGCGCCTGCTCCCGCTTTTCTTCCGCCGACATGGGAGCGTCCAATTCCAGCAGGCCTTCGGGCAATTTCATGCGAACCTGCTTGCGCTCCACGTCCACGCTGTCAAGATACGCCTCGGCGAAAGGCAGCTCCAACATCCGGGCCGCGTCGCGCACAATCAACAAGGGCGCTTCGCCCGCTCCAAACTGAACATCTTCAATGCGTCCGATCTCGCGTCCGTGGTCAAGCACCTGACAACCCACCAGGTCGCTGACGTAGTTCCAGCCCGCTTGCAGCTCCGAACGCTGGCTGCCCGGCACCTGCAATTCGCATCCCACCAGCGTTTCCGCCTCGGAAATCGAATCCACTCCAGCGAACTTCAGCACCAGCAGTCCCTTGTGCGGCCAGAGTTCTTCAACTTCCAGCTCGCACCGGACTACGTTCGAGCCCCGCGGCAGCGCCAGCAGCTTCATGCCTACCGCAAATCGATCAGGCACGTCACTAAGAATCTCGGCCGCGATTTCACCGCGGCGGCCCTGCGTTTTCACCACGCGGGCCAGCGTAATGAACTCGCCACTTGTTTCAGGATCTCGAATGGTCCGGTTCCCTGCCCCGGCGCTGGCTGTTCGCCGCTTCCTCGACCGGTTAGTCGATGACTTCCAGCGTATATCGCTTGCGTGCCCGCACTCCCGCAGCGCTCAAAAGCGTGCGCAACGCTCGCACGTTGCGCCCCTGCCGGCCAATGAAG
>JBAUVZ010000347.1:0-6536 GCA_049583505.1 Candidatus Sulfotelmatobacter sp. | reverse complement strand
CTGCCCGCAAGGTCGCGAAGTTTACCCCTGGGGCCGAACTGAAGAAAACCGTCAACAAGAAGTAGCGAAAACAAACAGTCTTTAGATTCCACGAAAACGGCAGGGGGTCGGCCCTGCCGTTTTCGATCTTAGTACCTATGTACCCAGTACCTCGCATTGAGGACGGGACTGCCGAACCACTCACTTATCATTTTCGAAGGGCACTGGGTACCAGGTACTAGGTACTATGAACTAGCATGATTGCCCATCTGCGCGGAAAACTGCTGGCCAAGCATCCCAATCAAGTTGTGGTAGAGACGGGCGGGGTCGGCTATGAAGTGAACATCAGTGTGCCGACTTTTTCCGAATTGCCTCCCAGTGGATCCGAAGTCGCGCTCCACATCCATACTCACGTGCGCGAGGACGTGATTGCGCTGTACGGATTTCTTCGTCCCGCCGAGAAGCAGTTGTTCGAAAAGTTGATGACGGTGAGCGGCATCGGGGCGAAGCTGGCAATCACTATTCTGAGCGGCATGGCGGCCGATGAAATGGCGAGTGCGATCCGCGGCAATGACCTGGCGCGATTGACCAGGATTCCGGGCATCGGCAAGAAGACCGCCGAGCGCATGGTATTGGAACTGCGGGACAAGGTGCCGGCGCTGGCGGGAACTCCCACGGCAACTGTGGCTGCGATGAGCGCGACGGAGGAAGATGTTCTGTCTGCACTGGTCAACCTGGGGTATCAGCGGGCCGCAGCGGAGAAGGCGCTGGCGCGGGTGGTCAAGAGCGGCGTGGGCAGCAGCGAGAAGACAGAGTCATTCGAGGTGATGTTTCGGGAAGCGCTGGCCAGCCTGTCGAAATAATGGTCTCCGAATCCGCTGGGTCTGGTTTGTGGCTGCGGAGAAGGTCCCGCTCGCTCCTGCACCTCGTTTGCGCAAGCGACGGCCATTTCTTGACCTCGACCTTTGCCCCGCGTCCCGCTGAGTTTTCCTGGACTTTTGCTGCCGTGAGCCGGACCGTCGCTGGTCCCGAGTAGGCTTCCCAATCCTATAATAAATGGTAGATTGAGATTCCCGTCTCTACCAATTTCGATAGAACACAACAAAGACATTTATCTCAACTTGTTGAAGACAAATTGACAATGTTCGTAAATTGTCATGGAACGTCATGTGCTGTAGTGTTATGGCCTTCGTTTCTCTGAGGCAAGGGCCTGAATTCCCGGGGAAACGCATTCCATGGACAAAGATTCAAAAAAGGACGTCAAGGGGGTAGCCAGATGAAAAAAGCATCTTTCATTGCTATGGTTTCGTTCGTGCTGCTGTTTGCCGTGGCCGCATTTGCCCAAGGTGGCGCCAGTGGTGCAATCACGGGAGCGGTAACCGACCCTAGTGGCGCCGTGATTTCCTCTGCTAGAGTGACCATCATTAACCAGGACACGGGCGTCACGGAACGGACGATCACGACTGGTTCCCAGGGCACCTTCTCCGCCCCGCTGCTGCCGCCGGGCACCTATCGAGTCGAGGTCACCGCCACGGGCTTTAGTAAGACGGCAGCCCCTGGCATTGCCGTTAGAGTGTCCGAAACCATCTCTGTACCCCTTCAAATGAAAGTTGGTACAACTGCTATCGAGGTCGTCGTCACCGGCGCCGCCGCTCCCGTGGAATTAACCAACGCGACGACTGGCGAAGCGCTTACCGGCGAAGTAATCCGCGACATGCCGCTTGCCACGCGTAACTTTCTTGGCCTGCTATCGCTTTCGGCGGGCACTAACAGCGAGTTTGCGGATACCACCGCTCTGGGCCGGGGTGTGACGACGATCATCGTCGATGGCCAGCGCCCGGTGAACAACAACTACGAACTGGAGGGGATCAACGCCAACGACGTTAGCTTGCCGATCTTTAACAATGTGAATCTGCCCAACCCCGATGTCGTCGAGGAGTTCAAAACCCAGACTTCGCTATACGACGCTTCGCAGGGCCGCAATGGCGGCGGCAACATGCAGGTTAACTTAAGGTCGGGAACGGATAAATACCACGGGGATGTCTTTGAGCTCTTTCGCAATCCCGTGCTGGATGCCAACGACTATTTCCTGAAGGGAGCCGAGTTAGCGTCGGGAGAGCAGAACAAGGCCCCGGTCCTGCGTCAGAACGCTTTCGGAGCCTCTATCGGCGGCCCTGTGCCTTTCTTCAAGAACTTCTTCTTCTTCGGCAACTACTCGGGAGTGCGGGAAGCCTCCGCAGTTGCTACGGGTACGACTATTTTTACCACAATTCCTGTGCTGCCAACGAACCGCTCGGCTGCCAGCCTGGAGAGCGCATTCGGAGTTCCGTCAATCGACCCGGTCGCCCTGGCATGGCTGAACCTTCCGGCATCCAACTGTCCAGGGTTCAATGACGGGACACACTGCATCCCCTCGTTGCCCGGCACCCCGGGCAATAACGCTTTGGGTGAAACGAACTTAGCCCCGTTGAGTCTTTCTTCAGTGGGCGTCTTCCACGACAATCAGTTCACCGTCACGGCGGATAAGAGATTTGGTTCGAAGGACGCGCTAAACGTGCGCTTTTTCTTCGACGATTCCTCTACCATTTCACCCTTTGGAGAAGCAGCCAGTCTTCCGTTCACCGAAACCAACCCGCTCAGCAACCGTTTCATAAAAGTCGGGTGGAACCACGTCTTCTCCGCGACCACGGTGAATGAGTTTCGCGTCGGCTATTCTCGATACAATTTCGCTCTTCTCCCGACGGAACCGATCCCCCTGTCGGCTATCGATTCGACCCGCCCCAATTCCGCCCAATACCCCGGCGCATGGCAACCCAATGTCGTCGGTGACTTCTCCCTCGGTGTTGGAGCCAATGATAATCGTGGTACTCGCGACAACACCTTTGTTTATGGCGACGATTTCTCGAAGACCATCGGCAGGCACACCCTCCGCATTGGCGGCGAGCTCGACCGCTGGCAACTCAACCGCTTCAACCACTATGAAAAGCGGGGAGTGGTGACCTACACGTCAGACCTCGCTGCATTCGGTCCCTTTAACTCCTTTCAGAATTTTCTTCTGGGCAATGTCAATGGCACAGCGGGCGAAGCCGGCCTTGACACCTTTTACTTCCGTGCCGGAGATGGAGGAGCCTACGTGCAGGACGACTGGAAGGTCGCTCCCCGTCTGACTCTCAACCTGGGTATGCGTTGGGAAGCCATCGATACGGCGCATGTCTTAGGCAACTACCTTACCAACCTGGGGGGCATCGGCAATTGCGGCAGCACCGGCTGTAATTCAGACGGATTGTCGGCTCCGCCGCTGCGGTATATCCATCCCGCGGGTGCTCCCGGGGGCTTTGGTACGCCGGGCGTAAGCGACTGCACGGAACTCCACTGTTTCGCCGACAAGAATTTCGCCCCTCGCATCGGTTTTGCCTGGGATGTATTCGGCGATCATAAAACGTCACTGCGGGGCGGTTATGGCATCTATTACCAACGCGTCTCCAACCAGCCGCAATTGCAGTCGGCCGGCGGACCTCCATTCAACGTCGCGTTCGCGGCGACCCCTGGGCAGGTTACGCCGGAGAACCCGTTCCCGCAACTTCTGCCTACGTCGCAGTTCCCCCTGCCATTAACACCAGGGCCGAATGGCAATACGCTGGGACCGACAGCATTCGGCATCCCTTCAGGGTTTCCACGATTGGCCGGGTTTGACCCCGTCGCCGGCGCACCGTTATTTGACAACACAAACGGCAATTCGGGTGGTGCGCCCAACGAACAGTTCTTCTTCTTCCCGGTGCGTAACTTTGTTCCGCCCTACGCCCAGCAGTGGAACCTGACCTTGCAGCGCGAAGTGGCTCGCGGCTGGATGTTTGAGCTCGGATACATCGGCTCCAACGGGGTTCGACTGCTCGGCCCAGGCCGAGCCCCGAATGCCGCCCAAACCTGCACGCTAGGCTCTCCCTGCGTCATCCCCGCATCGGCACTGTCGTCGACTTTCACCCCGCCTGCGGCCGGGACGCCGGACGTAGTAATGAATCCTAACGGAAGCGTCTCCATCGTTGGCAGTACCGGAGCAAACGTCGATGCGCGTGTGTTCACTCCGTTTCTTGGCACTCAAAGCGCCTTCGCTTTCCTGCAGGAAAACAACGCGCACTCCATTTACCATTCGCTCCAGGCCACTCTGATCCATCAGTTCGCCAAGGGCCTCTACTTCCAGGCGGCATACACCTGGTCAAAATCCATCGACAACGCGTCAGGCTCGGAGCAGGGCGATGAGTTGAATGGACTTGAACAATTCGGCAACTTGCTGAATGTCAATGAAGACCGCGGGCTCTCGGACTTTGATCGCCCGCAGCGATTGTCCGTCAGCTATTCCTACGAGCTGCCCTTCGGCAGCGCGCATGGAATCGGCCTGCTGGGGCACGGCTGGGCGATATCTGGCACTTCGACCTTCCAGTCTGGCACCCCGTTTGGCTTCTACGACTCTTCCGCCCTCTCGCTTTCCGACCCGCTGGGCATCGAAGACCTCAACTTTGCGACCCTGGCTCCGGGCACGCCGCTCTCGGCGGTGTTAACCCGGGGAAGTACGACCGCCAAAATTGCCAATTTTGTGAACTTGAGCGATTTCGTTGTTGGTGGCTTTTGCGTGAACAGCCAAAACCAGACCCAGTCATACGGGACTACCGATCCCCGCTGCACTAGCGGCTTGGCGGCGGTTGGAAATGTTCCGCGCAATATCTTCCGCGGGCTCTTCCAGCAGGAATGGGATTTCAGCGTTCACAAGGTTACGAAAATCACGGAAAAGACTAACTTCCTGTTTGGGGCTGATTTCTTCAACCTCTTCAACCACCCCTCCTTCGCGAGCCCCCAGTCCGGCCCGAATAGTCCGTATGGCGAATATACGGGTGGCTCGAACGGCAACTATGGCTCGATCAACGTAGCGACCGGATCCAGTTCAATCCTGGACACGGTGAACCGGCCGCGAATCATTCAATTTGTGGCCAAGTTCACTTTCTAGCCACGCGGCAGCACTTCAACAAGGGGAGCCCCAAAAGGCTCCCCATTCTTTTTGTCGTATCCGGTTCTAAATGATGTGCAGGGTTATGCGCAGGCGCCACGGCGCGGCTTCCCGCTTTATTTTCCTATGCAGAATGTGCTGAAGATCAGGGTGAGGATGTCGTCGGTGGTGGTGGCCCCGGTGACGGAATCCAGGGGGCGGAGGGCGTTGTAGAGATCGAGCAGCAGCATTTCGTGAGGGACTTTAGCCATCACGGCGCCGGTGGCGGCAGCCAGAGCGGCAAGCGAGTCCTGCACCAGGCCCTGGTGGCGGACGTTGGTGAGAAAACCGGCTTCGGCTTGGGCTCCGGTTTCGCCGCCGATATGGCGCAGAATCTCGGCGCGCAGTTCGGCGATACCCTCACCGGTCAGGGCAGAGGCGTGAACTATTGAAGACTGGCTCCCTGCCAGGGGCAACTGGCCACTACCCGCCAAGTCGCACTTGTTGCCAACTACGATGGTCGGGCGGCCTTCAGCGTGCCGCAGCAATTCACTATCCTCCGTCGTCGTGGGCTGCGACGCATCGAGCACCACCAGCACCAGATCGGCGTCCGCCAACGCTTCCATGGACTTGCGGATGCCGATGGATTCGGCTTCGTCGAGGGCCAGGCGGATTCCTGCCGTGTCGACGAGCTGGATCGGAATGCCGCCGATGGCGACGGTTTCGCTGACCAAATCCCGCGTGGTGCCGGGCGTGGATGTGACGATGGCGCGCTCGCGTTCGACCAGACGGTTGAACAAGCTTGATTTGCCAACGTTCGGGCGCCCGACGATGGCGAGCGTCAGTCCCTGATGCACGATCTTGCCGTAAGCGAAAGTTGCGGCCAGCTCCTCGAGCGGCTGGCGGATGGTGGCGATGCGTTCGAGGATGGCTGGTTTGGGCAGGACAGAGACGTCATCCTCAGCGAAGTCGATGCCGGCCTCTAGCACGGCGATCAGCTCGACCAGCTTCTGTTTTATGGGCAGCAGACGCCGGGAGAGAGCGCCTTCAAGCTGCTGGGCGGCGATCTTTGCCTGATAAAGCGTTTGGGAGTCGATGAGATCGCGGACGGCTTCGGCCTGGGTGAGATCGATGCGGCCGTTGAGAAAAGCGCGCATGGTGAACTCGCCGGGCTCGGCGAGGCGGGCTCCGGCGGCGACGCACAGCTCGACAATGTGCCGGAGTATGACCGGGGAGCCGTGCGCGGCGATCTCGATGATGTCGTCTGTGGTGTAGGAATGGGGCCTGGCGAAGTAAGTGACTACGACTTCGTCGATGCGAGTCGAGTTTCCAGTTTCCAGTTTCCGGTTCCCAGTATCTGAGGCACTAGAAACCGGAAACTGGAAACTGGAAACCCCCGTACCGCACGGCTCGATGAGCTCCCCAAAGATGGCACGACCGGGCTCGAGATCATGCTTTAGGCGCAACATCGGGTCGGCGATCTCGCGCGCCCGTGTCCCGGCGATGCGCACCACGCCAATGCCGCCGCGTCCGGGCGGCGTCGCGATAGCGACGATCGTATCGTCGAGGTTCACCGGGC
>JBAUVZ010000346.1:0-11817 GCA_049583505.1 Candidatus Sulfotelmatobacter sp. | reverse complement strand
AGGAAGCCCACAACCCGGAGCGACGCACCGACTACCAAGCCACCCAGCCACAGTCCGAGGCATTGAAAAGAGTGAAAGCGCACGAATCGGTTCTTGTTGTAGGGTTCGACCAGGAGAAACACGATTGCCGGCAAAAGGAAGTAAGCCAAGGCACCAGCCAGGGTCTCAGGCAGAGCGCCCACGGTGCCTCGCGCGCGCTCGACGGGGCCCATGGCGCGGCCGCAGCCGGGACAGTAAGCGGCGGTATCGGGCATGGAAGCGGCGCAGTGAGGACAGGAGATGGACATGAGTCCCTTCAAACCGGCCGCGCAGCCGTGTTTTTCTTGCGGCAGTCTACGCAAACACCGTAAATCTGGAAAGTATGACGAGTCGTAGTGTAATGGTGTCTGCGCCCGATTTCCTGCTCCAGCTGGTCCACTTCATGGGAAAAGAACTCGACCGAGCTGCCGCACTCCGTGCAAACCATGTGGTGATGACTGCGGCGGTTATATTGGTGCTCGTAACGGGCTATGCCATCGTGGAACGCGACTTCACTGGCCAATCCGCACTCGGCCAGCAGTTTGAGAGTGCGATAGACGGTGGTATAGCCGATACCGGCGTCCTTCTTTTGCACCAGGCGGTGGAGCTCGTCGGTGGAGAGGTGGTCACGGGTTTCAAGGAATGAGCGCAGAATCGTGTCACGCTGGGCCGTCTGCTTCAGGCCGACACGCTTGAGATGCCGGTGGAGGATATCCTGGGCCTCACGCACCATCTCGCGAGAGATGGAAGGCTGATCATCGATGCGCTTCTGCAACATGAAGGGTCAGGATAGCATCGGGCATCTTGAAAATGAAATTCATTTTCAGCGAGGTAGACGTACCGTGGCGGCGGCTCAGGCCGCGGTTGATTTTGCAGCGCTCCACGGCACGGCTGAGAGACGCGCTCTTTCAAAACGGCTGCTAGAATCGATTTGCTCATGAGCACTCTTACTGTAACCGGCGTTCCCGCCTCCCGGCGTTCCAGGGGAGTACGCATTCTCCTGTGGCTGCTGTTGATCGTGGTCCTGTTGCCGGCGGGCGCGGCCGCTTACGCCTACTTCGTGGCCCGCTCTGCCCTGCCCCAGCTTGACGGAAACCTCCAAGTGAAGGGTCTTTCGGCCGCCGTTAAGGTAACGCGGGACAGCCACGGCGTCCCTGCCATCGAGGCCGCAACTCTGGAAGATTTGTTTCTGGCCCAAGGCTACGTCACGGCGCAAGACCGGCTCTGGCAGATGGACATCATGCGGCGCTTCGCGGCTGGAGAACTATCCGAGATTCTAGGCGAGGACACGCTTAAGATCGACCGCGAACAGCGCATTCTCGGACTGCGCGCGGCAGCCAGGAAAGGGTTGCAGACGGCGAGTCCCCGCGATCGTGCTTATTTTGAAGCGTACGCGCGTGGGGTGAATGCATTCATCGCGGCCCATGGCAACAAGCTTCCAATTGAGTTCCGCATTTTGAGGTATCGGCCTAAACCGTGGCAGCCGGAGGACTCGATTGTCATCGCGAACCAGATGGTGAAGGATCTGAACTACTACACTTTTGGGGACACGCTCGCCCGAGAGAAAATCCTGGCCAAGTTGGGGCCGGAGTTGACCGCGGATCTGTACGTGAACCGTTCATGGCACGATCGCCCGCCTACCGTGATGCGAGAAGACCTCAACGATCAGGAGAACCAGGGCGACTCCGACGATGATGACGACGAGGATGATTCGGGTCCGGACACCTCGGTGACCCAGCAGCGAGACACAGGTACCGAAATCTGGGCGCAGCATACTCCGGAGGCGGTGAATGGATCGAACAACTGGGTGGTCTCGGGAACACACACGGTTACGGGCAAGCCGCTACTGTCGAACGACATGCATCTCGGGCATCAGATGCCGAACCTGTGGTACGAGGCGCATCTTAAATGCGGCAACCAGTCCGGGAGTTTGGATGTCGCCGGAGTCACGCTGCCCGGAATGCCCTACGTAATTGTCGGCCACAATCAACGCATCGCATGGGGATTCACCAACGTCGGACCGACGGTGGCCGATGCCTTCCTCGAGAACTTCAACGGGCAAGGCGCTTACCAGACGCCGCAGGGTTGGCAGCAGCCCGAGCACAGGGCCGAGGTGATCCACATCAAGGGCAAACCGGATATAGCGGTGGACGTGAAGACTACGCGGCATGGCCCGATCATTACGGACCTTTTGCCCGGCGAGACGCGGCAGGTGGCGCTACGCTGGACGCTGTATGACGGCCTCCGCATGCCGTTTTTCGATGTCGATAATGCACAGAACTGGGAAGAATTCCGCAAGGCGTTTTCGCAACTGGATGCGCCGGGCCAGAACGTGGTTTACGCCGACGTCGACGGAAACATCGCTTACCAGACCACCGGCCGCGTTCCGATTCGTGCCGCCGGCGACGGGAGTCTGCCGGTCAGCGGGGCGGACAATGCCCACGAATGGACGAGTTACATTCCTTTCGACAAATTGCCCAATGTCTACAATCCTCCCTCAGGAGTCATCGCAACTGCCAATAGTCGCATCACGCCCGACGGCTATCCCAATTCGATCAGCGCGGAGTGGGAGGCGCCTTGGCGGACGGAACGCATTTATCACGTGCTGGAATCGGGGCGGAAGTTTTCTGCCGGCGATATGCTCGCGCTCCAGAATGATACTCACTCCGAGTCCGACTTGTTCGCGGCTGAGCGTTTCGTGTACGCCGTCGATCATGCCCGCAACGCATCGCCACGAGCCAAACAAGCCGCGGACCTGATGCGGAATTGGGACGGACGTATGATGGCTTCGTCGGCGGCGCCGACCATCGTCGAGAATTCGATCGTTGCCCTCAGACGGCTCTTGCTTGAACCAAAACTGGGAAGCGCGCCTGCCAATCCCAAGGAAGACGGAGCATTGAGCTGGAAAACTTACACGTCGGAAATGCGGTCGGTGTGGCTGGAGAACATCTTGCTGCACCACCCCAAGCGCTGGCTGCCGGACAAATATCCGAACTACGAGGAACTCTTGGCGGCGGCCGTGGATGAGGCCGTGAGTGGTTCACAAGTTCCGAAGGACCTGGCTTCGTGGCGTTGGGGTGCGTTCAATGTGGTGGAAATTCAGCATCCGATTCTGGGGAAGATTGCGTTGGTGAGACATTGGTCGGGACCGGGACTGCAGGAGCAGTCTGGCGGCTATTACACCGTAAAAGCTGTGACACGCCACCACGGGCCTTCCGAGCGCTACACCGCGAATCTTGCGGACCTCGACCAAACCACCTTAAACACCGTCACCGGCCAGGGCGGGAACTTCCTAAGTCCCTACTATATGGATCAATGGAAGGCCTGGTACGAAGGCTCGACCTTCACTTTGCCTTTCACATCTCAGGCGGTGGAAGCGACCGGGGCGCACCGTCTGGTGCTGGAACCTGGACGCTGAACTCGCCCCCAGTTGCTATTTTCTGTAATGGAAGATCCAATCGGGAGGCTCGGTTTCCGCCGATCCATTCACGTGGACACCGAGTTCTTTGGCCCAACGGTACGCCCACATCCAGCCTTCTTTGGTGACAAACTCATCCACTGTGGCATAGGCCGGATCGGAAAGCGCAGTATCGAGGCTCACGAAGCGGTACTGCTTCCGCAGGAACAGCGCCAAGACGCTGTCGATCACGTCCGCATTGAGTTTGTTGACGTGTAACAGCATCACGTGCGGAATTTCATGGCCAAAAATCTGCCTGTGCAGGCCCGCATAGAAGTCAATTTCCGTGGACGTGTAGGCAAGATAATCGGCACGCAGTCGGGCCGCGGAAGCTCCGTCTTTGTTCGCAAGCATTTTCAGATAGGCGACGTTGAAGACGTAGTCTTCATTGTCAATCGTGCACGGCGCCAATCGGTAACCTCGCTGCGCGAGGAATGCCGCGACAGCATCGTGCTTTTCCTTGGTGTCGCCGGTGTGATTCTCCGGGAACCGGAAGTAGCGCGGTTTCTTGCCAGCCTTGGCAAGAGCCGCCACGAAGGCGCCTTCCCCGCCAATGATTTCCTGCTCAAACTGATCGGTTGTGAGGTTATTCATCTCAATGTGGGAAAGCGAATGGTTTCCCAGGTCGTAGCCCCGCTTCACCCATTCGTCCAATAAGTCCGCTCCGGCCAGCTCCTGCACGCGGCGCTCGATCACGAATCCAATCGCGGGAGCGTGATGGCGGTCGAGAGAGTCGAGGATGGAAAGGTTGAAAGCGCGGGCTTCGTCTGCGCTCGAAGTGACCGCCGCAGGGAGATCGTCAAAGGTGAGAGCGACGATACGTTGTTGCGCGGGCGCTGCGCGAGCACACGATGCAAACATCAAAGCGATGGTGATGATACGGAAACGCACGAGCATATTGTAATTTAAATCAGTGGGTAAGCTGCGCGGGCGCTTGTGGTTCCCATCTTTCGCAAGAGCGGCGAAAGGATGGGCCGGCCAAAGAACCCTTGCTCGGAATGACAATCAATCTCAGAAGAAATCGATGGCCTTCACGTCGATGATGTAGCCCGTGATGATGATGGTTCCGGTTTCAGTAATGTTGTTAGTGGTCTCCACCAGCAAGCTGTCCGTGAGCGTGTCGTAGACCCGCAGGTTGCCGCCTTCGGCAACGTACTCCACATCACGAGTGGTGAAGCTCTGCAGACCAGTGACGTCGCCGTTGTCCGGCGGGATAACCACAGCCGCGTTGGCGGTGTTGTAGATGGAAAGACAGCCGCGTACTTCTCCTTGAACGTTGTTGACATTGCCGACGTTGGTGCAGGCCTGCGAGCCGATAAAGAGCTGGCCGTTGACACTCATATCGATGCGGTCGTGGTAGCCGTCTGTAATGACGGCTCTGCCGGTCACGGTCCTGGAACCAAGATCAACAATGTCGAGTCGTCCACAGGTCCTGGCAGCAGTCGTCTGGCCGGTGCACAAATTCTTGGTAGGGGAAGTACCGGCCACGTAGAGGGTTGAACCGTTGAGCCAACCGATAGTGGCGCCGTCGACGGCAACCGGAGCTCCGACCAGGGTTAAGGTTGTCATGTCCAGAGTCTGCACGCTGGCGCTGGCGCTTCCGCTGCCGCACTCCGGGCCGCAATTCAAGATATAGGCTTTCCTGCCATCGGCGCTGAAAACCCCGTACACGGGTCGGTCGAAGCCCGGCACCGTGGCCGAGACCGGGCTGCTTACGTTCACTAGAGGCGGATAGATGATGGTCACAACATCGGAATCGTTACTGAAAACCAGAAGATGAGTTCCATCCGGACTTGACACCACCGTTTGGGCACTCGGGACGCTAAGCGTAGCTGTGATACTCCCGGCCGCAAGGTTCATCACAACGACTGCCCCGGGAGGAGGTCCTGATGCCCATGGGGTCGCAGGCACTGCTGCATAGCCACTGCCGGTTGCCAAGGCGACCATGCTGGTAGTCGGTCCGGCGAGTTGTACGCTCCCGGTCAGCGTTTCCTTCTGGGTGTTGACGACTTCGACGCTGTTGCTCACTGAATCAAAGGCGAGCACAGTCGCTCTGTCGGGTGATAGCGCCATGAGCCCCGGAGAGCTGCCCGCACTGATTTCAGTAGCCCGTGGCAGCGTGTCGTTATAGCCATCAATGATAACGAGCGCGGGAAATGCCGTAGGGCTCGATACGCTCTGCGAGGCGAGAACACGGGTCGTCAGTCTGCTGGGAGGCTTGGGTGTGTTTACGCCACCACCGCAGGCGACAAAGCTAAAACTGACGACCACGAGCGCGGCAGACAGCAGAGCGGCTTTCGTCAAACTTCAAGCTCCTAACTACAGGAAAAACAGAGATTTAAGTGCGAAATAGGGGATTATAACAGAGCGTCAGAACTTCACCCTCGCTTCGGCTCCGCCGGTTGAGGAATTCCTCACACATCTTCCCCTTGGATGCAAGAACCTGCGCTCATCCTGTATTCTGACCAAGTATATGGCGTCTGACCTTCTTAGCCGGATCAAGCAGTTCCCTGCTCTGTGCGACGGAGCCATGGGAACACTTCTCTACGCCAACGGCGTGTTTATCAACCGCTGCTACGACGAATTGAATCTTTCCCAGCCCGACCTAATTCGTGGCATTCATCACGACTACCTCCAGGCTGGGGCCGAAATCGTCGAAACCAACACTTTCGGGGCGAATGCCTTCCGGTTGGCACGGCACAGTATCGCCGACAAAGTGCGTGACATTAACCGTGCAGGCGCGCGGCTTGCCCGCGAAGCCGCCAAGAGCTTCGATGTCTGGGTAGCGGGATCGGTTGGCCCTCTGGGAACCAGAATCGAGCCCCTCGGCAAAACCTCTTTCGAAGAGGCCCGTCAGGCATTCCGCGAGCAGATTGCGGCGCTGGCGGAGAGCGGGGTTGATCTGCTCATGCTGGAGACCTTTGGATACCTGGAGGAAGTCCATCAGGCCATGCTGGCGGCCAAGGATGTAGGAGCAAAATTGCCATTGGTCGTGCAGGTTACGATCGACGAAGACGGCAACTGCCTGGATGGTTCCAATCCGGAGATTTTTGCGCCTCGACTGGAAGATTGGGGCGCAGACGTCATTGGTTGCAACTGCAGCGTGGGTCCGGTGGCTATGCTCGATGCCATTGAGCGCGTGCGGGCCGCCACTTCCCTGCCGCTCTCCGCCCAGCCGAACGCAGGCATTCCGCGCTCGGTGGAAGGCAGAAACATTTACCTGTGCTCTCCAGAGTATATGGCGAGTTATGCGCGCAAATTCGTGGCCGCTGGCGCTCGCATCGTGGGCGGATGCTGCGGGACGACTCCCGACCACATCCGCGTCATGAAATCCGCTTTGCGCGTCGGAGAGGCCAGGGGAAAGGCGGCCTCAGTGCAGGTTGCAAGCACGGCCGCACCCATGGCGGCGCCCGTCCAGCCTTTAGAAGAACGATCGCTTCTAGGGGCAAAACTGGCCCGCGGAGAATTCGTCACGATGGTGGAGGTGGTTCCTCCCAAGGGAACAGACATACACAAGGAATTGGACGGTTCACGATTCCTGAAATCAGTAGGAGTAGATGCAGTGAACATTCCGGACAGTCCGCGGGCTTCGGCGCGCATGAGCAATCAGGCACTGTCGTTGTTGGTGCAGCGGGAAGCGGGAATCGAAGCGATTCTGCACTACACCTGCCGCGACCGTAACGTGCTGTGCATCCAGAGTGACCTTCTGGGAGCGGCTGCGGTGGGGATCAGGAACCTGATCTGCATTACTGGTGATCCTCCAAAGATGGGCAATTATCCGGACGCGACGGCGGTCTTTGATGTGGACGCCATCGGTCTGGTCAATATCGTCCACAACCTGAACCGGGGATTGGACCTCGGTGAAAATCCGATCGGTGCGGGGACGGGCTTTGTGATTGGAGTGGGAGCGAATCCGGGGCTCACCGACCTGGATGAGGAGATCCGGCGGTTCGAGTTCAAAGTGCAGGCTGGTGCCGAATACGCCGTAACGCAACCGGTTTTCGACATACGCCTGCTGGAGGACTTCCTGCGGAGGATCGAGCATTGCCGCATCCCCGTAGTGGCGGGAATCTGGCCGCTGGTGAGCGTGCGCAATGCCGAGTTCATGAAAAACGAGCTTCGGGTTTCGGTGCCGGACTCGATTCTGGAGCGCATGGCGCGGGCGCAGACGCCAGAAGCGGCAAGAGCCGAAGGCGTGGCCATTGCTCGGGAGATGCTGGTGGCGGTTCGGCACACGGTGCAGGGGGCGCAAATCAGCGCGCCGCAGGGACGTTACAGCTCGGCCGTCGATGTCCTTGAAGCTCTGGGAACGAACAGTCCCGCTACGGCGTAGAATTCCCTTTGTGGAGCGTAGGAAGTCACCGTCGCGAACTTTTACAAAAAAAGACTGGACAGCCTGCGCAATTGGCTGCATAAAATAATCAAGGAGCAAAACCCCGTTGGCTAAGTTTGAAGAGTGCCTTCAGCGACTGGAAAAGATTGTTCAGGAGCTGGAAAAGGGAGATGTGCCTCTGGAGAAGTCTCTTACCCTCTTTGAAGAAGGCATGCATCTCTCATCCACCTGCCGGAAGGAACTGGAACAGGCCGAAGGCAAGGTGGAGATCCTGCTGAAGAAGAACGGGAAGCTCCAAGCTGAGCCGTTTGAGCCCTTGACGGAAAAGGCGCCTGCCCGCAGGTAGGCGGTGAGCCCGTCGCGGTTGCTTTTTAGGTTGTAATGTCTGTGGAGTGGCGGTTCCGAACCCTTCCCCGCAGCCCTAGTCCGCCCGTTGATGACGGTTGTAACACAGGAGGATCTATGGGCTTTAGTGTGGTCGTCCTTGAAAGCGATCCCAGGCTCGCTCAGTCTCTAGCCGGCGGGCTTTCTCCGCACTTCAATTCTGTACACTTGACGTGCTCCGGGGACGAACTCCACGAGCGAGTCGCCAGGAACCGGCCAGAGGCTGTGATTCTCGATATGGAATACTCTCGTCTGACGGATGTGCGTGACCTGCGCCGCGATTTTCCCACGCTCCCGATCGTTTGCACCCACCGCGTACCGGATGAGGAGTTGTGGATCGCCGCGCTGGAGGCTGGGGCGAGCGACGTATGCCCCGCCGATGACGTGCCAAAGGTCTTGAGTTCCGTTTTGCGGAACGTGGCCATGGCACACAACGCTGCAGCCTGAGTCATTCAACGTCTACACCCAGCGAGGACGCCTCCTGGTGTCCTCGCGTGGTTTCAGCTTCAGCGGACGCCTTGTTATACTCACTCCTCAATGCTGCAAGAGACTCTCGAACAAGGACAGGCGCGAACGGACGCTGCCCTGGACCGGCTGATTCCGCTGGAGACTCAGCACCCGGAGTCCATTCACAAGGCCATGCGCCATAGTGTGTTCGCCGGGGGCAAGCGGCTGCGGCCGGTGCTGTGCATGGAGGCAGGCCGCATGATAGCGGGAGCTTTGCCGAGGAAAATCGAGGAACTGGGCGCGGCGCTGGAAATGCTGCACACTTATTCGCTAATCCACGATGACCTCCCGGCACTGGATAACGACGATCTGCGCCGCGGCCGTCCTACCTGCCACAAGGTGTTCGGGGAAGCTCTTGCAATTCTGGCGGGAGACGCATTGCAGACCCAAGCCTACGAGGTTCTGGCGCGGCTGGAATGTCCGCCGGAGGCACGGGTGCGGATAATCGAGGAGATCGCGCGCGGCACAGGAACGTTGGATGGCATGATCGGCGGACAAGTCGTTGATCTGGAAGCCGAGCACACTCGGCCCACGGCGGAGATGCTGGAGTATATCCATCGCTCGAAGACGGCTGCGCTGATCACGGCGAGCCTGGTGAGTGGCGGACTTTATGCTGGAGCCAAGAACAGCGAGGTGGCGAAACTGCGGGCGTTCGGGCAGTCGATTGGACTGGCGTTTCAGATTGTAGACGACGTCCTCGATGTGACCCAGACTTCCGAGCAGCTTGGCAAAACCGCCGGAAAAGATACCGCCGCGCAAAAAGTGACCTACCCTTCGCTGTTCGGAATTGAAGAGTCCGAACGCAAGGCGGATTCGCTGGTTAGGGCAGCATTATCGGAATTGGAAAGCTTCGGCGAGCGGGCGGATACGCTGAAAGAGTTGGCGCGGTATCTGGTGGAGCGGAAGAAGTAGAAGCAGGTCAGTCTTGAAAGGACAACCTCGACTAACATGTCCTCAGCTCCTCTCGACATTCTGGCAATTGCCGCGCACCGTGACGATGTGGAACAGACCTGCGGCGGTACGCTGCTGAAGATGGCCCAGCGCGGACAGCGCACCGGCATTCTCGATTTGACCCAAGGCGAAATGGGGACGCGCGGCACTGCCGAAGATCGCGCACGCGAGGCGGAGGACGCCGCAAGAATACTCGGCGTAGCTTGGCGCAGAGCGCTCGATATTCCGGATGGCCGCGTCGAAAACACGTGGGAGAATAGGCTCAAAGTAGCGAGCGTGATCCGCGAGACGCGGCCGCGCGTAGTGATTCTGCCTTACTGGAAGGGCCGGCATCCGGATCACTACACTACTTCGGTGCTGGGATACGAGGCTTGCTTTCTGGCAGGATTGGCGAAGCTGGCTCTCAGCCATCAACCCGGGTCGGTGGCTCCGCATCGCCCGTTCAAGATCATCTATGCCACGCTTTATTACGATGTGCGTCCGACGTTTGTAGTGGACATCAGCCAGCAGTTCGAGCAGAAATTTGCTTCCATCCTGGCTTACAAGTCACAGTTCAGCGATCAGGAAGCCGGCAAGGACCTCTTCCCTGCCCAAAGCGAGATTCGTGCGCGTGTGGACGCGATGTCGCGGTATTACGGCATGCTGGGCGGCGTGACTTATGCTGAGCCGTTTCTCCAGAAGGAAGTTGGGCTGGTGGAGGATTTGTTGGCAATTCCCGTGAAGTCGATTTAGTTGCTTTACATCACTTCTTCAACGCCACCGCCAAGCCGTCGCGGATGGGCAGGATCGTTGTGAAGAAATCCTGCGAGTCGTAAAGCAAACGGTTGAACTCAAGGATGGCCTTGGTTCGCGGCTCCTTGGGATTCTTCTCCGCGACCCGCCCGCTCCACAGAACGTTGTCCGTAATAAATAGGCCGCCTTTGCGCAGACGCGGCGAAACCAGGCGCAACACCCGCGGATAGTCCTCCTTGTCGACATCGTTGAAGATGATGTCGTACTGCTGCTTCTGCTCCGAGAGGAATTCGAGGGCATCGCCGGTGTGGAGCGTGATTCGGCTCGACACGCCGGCTCGATCGAAGTAACGGCGAGCACGCTCGGCGTTCTTGGGATCGCCGTCCGTGTAAATGACGCGGCCTTTTTCGCCGACTGCCCGCGCCCACCAAATGGTCGAGTATCCAATGGCCGAGCCTAACTCGAAAATCGTTCCGGCATTGATCATCAAGGCGAGTTGCTGAAGCACACGCGCCACAGCCGGGCCTACGATGGGGACGTTGTGTTCGGAAGCGTAGTCTTCCATCTCCGCCAGCACTTCGTCGCGCTTGGGAAGCATGGAGTACAGGTAGTCATCGACGAGCGCCGTGGTAGTGAAGTTATAGTGTCGCCAATTTGGTTTGTTTTCTTTTTTCAGCTCGTTCTGGGCCACTTGTTTCCCTCGAGATTTCTCTTGATCGTTGGTCAATTGCAGGTTTAATTAGTGACGGTCACACCGGGCTTCATGGAGACGATTTCGACACCTGGCACAAGCTTCTGCAAGTCGCCCGGAGTTCCCGTCAACACGGGGAACGTGCCGAAATGCATGGGAATGACGGTTTTCGGTTTGAGCAGATTGCAGGCGTAAGCGGCCTCGCGCGGCCCCATGGTGAAGTGGTCGCCGATGGGCAGCATGACGATTTCAGGCGAGTAGAGTTCGCGAATGATGGCCATGTCTCCGAAAACGTTCGTGTCTCCGGCGTGGTACAGCTTGACGCCGTTCTCGAACTCGACGACGTAGCCGCAGGCTTCGCCGCCGTAAATGAGCTGGTCGCCGTCCTGGATGCCGCAAGAATGATCGGCGTGCACCATGGTGATTTTGATATCGTCGACCTTCTGCGTGCCGCCTTTGTTCATCATGGCGATTTTCTTGGCGCCCTTCTTCTCCAGCCATCCGCACAATTCGGGAATGCCAACGACCTGTGGATTGTGCTGCTTGATGATCTCGACTGCATCCCCGATGTGATCCCCGTGTCCGTGAGTGCACAGGAGAACGTCGACCTTCTTCACCTTCTTCTCGGAGGCTGGGCACATCGGGTTGTTCATGATCCAGGGATCGATAATGACGGTCCGGCCGCGGGGAGTGACGATGCGAAAGGTCGCGTGGCCGAGCCACGTAAGTTGAATGCCTTTGAGA
>JBAUVZ010000345.1:0-2811 GCA_049583505.1 Candidatus Sulfotelmatobacter sp. | reverse complement strand
CGATCTTGCAGCGCGAGCACGACCAGGCGCAACTCCGGCATCGGACTTCGCTCCGCCTGCAAGTAAATAGGCTCCGCATATAACAGCGCCCGTCCCGACGGAATCACTAACAGGGCACCGCGCCTCACATGCGACCCTTGCTGATTCCACAGCGTTAATTGTCCGGAAAGCTGCGCGTTCTGATCGATTCGCGCCTCGATTTGCAGCGGTCCGTCGACCAGCTTTGTTTTGGGAAAGTTGTAGACCACCGACGTACCGTACTCTGCGCCGTCGCTACGCCCGGCGATCCAACCAATCAGATTATTCCGGTTGGCCGGCGTGAAGGGGAGAATCTCCACGAACTCCTCGCCAGTTTCGCCCGGCAGTTTCATCAGCACGAAATTCGGCTGCATCGCCTCTGTGGTTTGCTGACCTCCCTCGCTCATGCCGACTTCGGTGGCGACCGTCCACAGGTCTTCACGGTTGTAGAACGCCTCCGGGTCCGTCATGTGATACAGGCCGTAAACTTCCGCCTGCAGTTTGAGCAGCAACTCGGGATAGCGCACGTGTTTGCGCAGCCCGGGCGGCATCATGGCCGCATCCTTGAATAGGTCCGGAAAGATGCGGCGGTAGGCTGCCATGATCGGATCCTCAGTATCGAATACGTAAAACGTTGTCGTGCCGTCGTAGGCGTCGATGACCACCTTAACGCTGTTCCGCATGTAGTTAATAAGGTCGCGGTCGAGACGGTAATGAGTCGAGTACGGATAACTGTCCGAAACGGTGAACGCATCCATGATCCACGACAGCCGGCCATCGTCGCCGAGCACGATGTAGGCATCCGGATCGTAGGTGAGGAACGGCACCAAGGTCGATACACGGTCGCGAATGTTGCGGCGCATGAGCAGTCGGCTATCCCTGTTCACGTCATCGCTGAACGGTAGCTTCGTTAGGTCGTCACGGTCGAACGCGATAGCAATGCGGCGCAGAAAACCGCCAAGTACGATGCCGCCGTTGCCCTCGTACGAGGTGAGGCTGTTGCTCGCACCTTGCGGATAGTTGAATTCCTTCTGCCGTGTCTTCACGTAGACGTCGGTATTGGTCATCTCGCCGAAATAAATTTCTGGGCGCGTCACGCTCAGGCCACGCACTGTGCTCTGGACCGGCATGTTGCTCAGAATCAGCGTGGGCAGCCCTTCCGGCGTGAACCCATTAACTGGATTCATCGTGATGCCGTAGCCGTGAGTGTAGATCAGCTTGTCGTTAATCCAGTTGCGGCTGCTCTCCGGGAGCTTATCGACGTTCAGTTCACGAGCGGCGAGCATCACCTCGCGAGTCGTGCCGTCAATGTCATATCGATCAATATCGATGTCGGGGAAGTCATAGTAGGTGCGGATTTCCTGAATCTGACGCAGCGTGTCCTGGAGTGCGCGCCAGTCCCACAGCCGGATGTTCTGAAGCGTAGCCTGATTGTTCTCCGGGTCGGCCGCGTCGACGGTCGTTTCAGCGGGAAACTCGCGCTGCGAGACCCGGTTCAATCCGTAGGCTTGCCGCGTCAAGGCGGTGTTGAAGACGATGTAGGGCTTCTCCCGAACCAGTTCGTTCGGTTTGACGATAAAGCTGCTGACGTACCACGCGACCCCTTGTACGGCCATATAACAGACCGCGGCCGGAAGGATCGCCGCGACCAGCCAGCGCCCACGTGGCACCCGCACGGCGTTGACGACCGCGATCACCGCGCCGAGAACGAACGCTACGCAGACGACGAGCATCCCTGTGAGCGTAACGTGCGCGTCAGTGTAGGTAACCCCTCCGAAGATTGTATGATCGTCGAGCAGTCGCTCGAACCGGCCGATATACACACGCATTGCGATGATCAGCATTAGAAAGGCAAACATGATGGAGAGCCCGCGCCAGGGCAATGTGACGTGCCGACTGAGACGCCCGGCAAGCATGCGGCTTCCGCCCGTGATGAGGATGAAGAAGCCGGCGAGTAGACAGGTAATTACGGCTAGCGTAAGCAGCCAGCCGAGGATGAGCTGCCACGCGGGCAGGGTGAACAGAAAGAAGTTCAGCGGCTTGCCAAAGATCGGGTCTATGACGCTGCCAGTTGCACGGGAGGCATACCAAAACAGCGCGAGCGTCGGCCACTCCGCCATCATGCCGGCGCCGGTTGCAGCGGCAATGGCGAGCGAAACGCCGAGCGCGATCAGGCGCAGGACCGGCTCAACCGGAAGCTTGACCGGCCGTCCGCCGATTAGAATCGTGTGACCAGCCGGCAAATCGGCGAGATGTGTACGCTTCAGAGCCACGAACGACCCGTACAGAATTAGAAATGTGGCCGCTGCAAAAGCCGTGAAGACTCCCCATTGAAGGCTCAGTGTTTTCCAGAACACGTCCCCGTAACTGAGCGACCGGAACCAGAGCAGGTCCACGTAATTCGACAACGCGGTCCGACCGCCGAAGAAGATGCCCGCAAGGACGACGAGAATCAGAAGGAAGCGACGGCGATGACGCGGCTGCGCCGGGTGCGTCGTCGGCCAGTCAATGGACTGGGACATTGCTCTACTCCGTTCTCATCAACTCCATTAGTTATCCGCATAATACTCCCTCCGCCTCCGCAATTTGCCTCATGGATTAGCCCCTCACCGCACAGTCCACGACGAGAGCATTCTCGTAGGAGTCTTTTGCGCGTACAAGGGACGTGCTGCGCAGCCGATTAGCGGCGCCTCTGGGATTGCCCTGGATTACAGGCAAGCCGGATATTTATGCCCGGTTGTCCCCCTCTTTATCCGGCTATACCAAAATCCTCGGTTCCACCCGCTCCCGCCC
>JBAUVZ010000344.1:0-5716 GCA_049583505.1 Candidatus Sulfotelmatobacter sp. | reverse complement strand
GCTGCGCCCGACGCGTGATGTTCTTTCCCACGTCGGAAATTGGCTTATCACGAACGATTCCCTGATCCGTCATCGGCGTGTTATCGGGCCCGAAGTCATTGCCGAACGGCTGTTGCTGATTTTGCTTCATGAAAGTCTCCTAACGGCGTGTATTTCGTACAGCCCCAAACTCCAAAGGGGGCGGAGGAAGGGTTGGGACCCCAAAACAAGCCCGAACCTGAAAATGACCCAAACCACGGATAGAGGGGTGTTCGTTGAAATTACAGGCTTAAAGTGGCCGTTTTCCTTGCATCCAAACGATTCTGGCGGCATATCGCCAGCCTTGCCGCACCCGCCGCGGCCCGTTCGGGGCTCAGAACCCGCTTCGCACGAACTCTGGCAATTTGGAGGGCGAGTTTGACCTGGGGCCGATTATTCCCGTCAAACAGCAAGCATCCCTCGGAATCCCCGTCTTGACGGCAATCCATACCGATTGATTTGCCCAGATTTCGAAGTCGATTCCAGGTCTTAGGGCACCATCGCCCGAAAGGGTCAGTCTTGGACGTTGGGGCGAACATGACGCCGAGCGTATCGGCGTTGTACTCGTAAATCTGGCCCTGGCGTCCCTCGATAATCTTTTCGCCGCACGAGTCGACTCGCGTCTTCAATCGATGCTCAACTGCAAATTCTTGAATGTTCATTGATTTTCCTCCATCGTTTTGGCCGAGGTGGTGCAACTGCTCCTGAGAACAGTTGCAGCGTTACGGCAGGCGAATTCCCTTGTTGCGAGAAACGCCCGGTTCAGTTCAATTTGAGTTGAAGAAAGGTGGGGCGAGTTAGGCCGCTGCCCCCTGCTACCGTAACGAGACGATATTCTGGCTTTTAACCGCCCGTGACAGTTGACGCTACCCCGGGCAATCTTGAAACACCGAACAACCAACCCTTAATCTGGAATTGGAGTAGCCTTGATTATGCCCATTGCCTTCTTTGCTCCGGGGATAAGTTCCTTCACTGCGTGGTAGAGCATTATTGCCGAGACAGGATTCTTGAGTGCCCACGCATTCAAGGCTTTGACTCCGGCTGCCGTGTGCATCAACACTGATGGCAAGGCTTCTGCTATGACAGGCGCTGCCCCTACCGTCACGCCCCCCACCGTTGCCAGATGGTTCACATTCACTGCACTCGCCGCATCTTCGGCTGCACTTCCGTGTGCTTCCTCTACCGCCGTCCGTTCTCCCATTTTCCACTGTTTCTTGTCATCAAACTTCGGGTCCCTCGCATCGGTAGGTTGGTTAGACCAAGCAGCGTAGTTCTCAGGGGTTGTGTACTCCCCGTGGACTTTCAGGTTATAGGGCTGGACTGGCGGGGTTCCGGCATTTGTCGACCCTGAAGCAGCGTTCTGTTCTGCTTTTACTTCAGCCTCGATTTGGTCGAGCAGGCTTCCGCCGTTAGGCGTAGCTGAGGCGTTAGGTTGAGATAAGGGGAGCGGTGTAGCTTGCGGTTGGGGTTGCCCGTCCTTTTGAGCCTGCTCGTTCATGATTTCGTCTAAGAGTGACATAAGGTCCTATCGGCTGCTATGCAGCGCTATGCAGCAAATTAAAAACCCGCCCAGAGAAGCCGTTGGGAAACGGTGCCGTCCTAAGCGGGGTCTTGGAGTGACGGCAAACTTATACTGCTTTCGTGTCAAATAGGACGGCGTTTTTGGCTACAATAAAATTCCGTCTCTGTACCGGATCGTTAAAATCGTACCGAGGGATAAGCACATGAGCGACGAATTCGTCACGGGTAAGTAGGTGCTCCGGCAAAATGCGATTCAACACGAGGGCGATTCGTACGGTGTCGTAACTAGCCTTGTCATAGAGATTCAATCGTCGTCGCTCAAGCATGTCGACCGCGGCGGCCTTCTGGTCCTCGGAGAGTTCAAAGCCATCGAAGTTCTGCGCTACGCTCGCAAGCCATTGGCTGAATAACCCGCCTACTTGTTGGGCGTATTCTTTTTCCGCCTCATTCCGTTCAGCCTTTACCTGAGCATCGTAACTCAGCGGTTCGGGAGCCGCTTTGGCTTTCTTAGGTTCTGCGCCGACAACTTCCAGCACGCCGAGTTCGTTCAATCTGGTAAAGATTCTCTCCCAGAAGTTCCGGGCTCGTGGGTCGAGCGTGTCGTCCCCTTCGCCATGGAGACCAGCGTAAAGGAAAATCTTGGTCTGCGAATCGGGCGACAAGGTAATGCCCTTCTCGGCCTCAAGCCATGCGATAAAACTTTTCCCTGCCGTGAAGGCCTCTTCCTCCGAAATTTCGACGGGGTCGCCCTCGATGTGGGGAAGGTCATTATAGGGGTCCCACGCGGTTCGTAGGCCAGAATGCTCAATCAGAATGTCAGAGGACTTCGCCCACACCCTACGCACTTTGTCATTTGTTCGGGCTTCGGCTTCTCGTTTAGCGGTAGTGCCGTCGCCATCGTCAATCTTTTTCTGGGCGGCGGCCTTCGCAGCCTCAGTTTCTTGTTTCGCTTCGAGTTCGCACTGGCGATAAAGAGCCTTGCGTCGAACCTCAGAATCGAGGGATTGGCCTGCTATCTCCGCGTCACCGCGAAAGAATGTTGGAATTCTTTTTCTCATGTTTCCTCCTATTTTCCTGCCCGACGCCATTGAGTTATCGCCTCGATGAGTTTTTCCGTCGGCGTTCTTGCGAACATCTTTCTTTCTTCACTAGTTGCCTGGAGTCGAGTAAACCAATCTTCTCGGTCACCCGCCCGAACACGCTGCTCGCGTTCGATTCTTTGTTGCTCCAACTGCTTGCCGTATGCCGTGGCACGGTCGCCAATCGGGTCAGGCTTGACTTCAACCGGTTTCTTCGTCGGCTCGGGTTCATCGCGAGCGAGCAATTCGCGTTGCGCGTTCTGCAGTGCGTAGGCTCCGAGGAGCCCCTGGGTTACTGAGCGTTTCATGCTCGACCCTCTTGATGCGCGAGGATACGAAGATACTCTTGAACACCTTCTGGCAACATCGATTTTCGGAAAGCGACAACGGCTTCATACGCTGCCCGTGCCGCGTCCCGCTTATTTTCCACGGCGGCTTCAGCCTTTGCCAGTTCAGTCTTTGCGAATTCCGCAATCTTGCCGTCAGTTATGGGGCAGTAGTACCGTCCTGCGGGCCGCAACGTCGCAGACTCACGCACCATATCTAGAAACCAATCAACACTTGCTCCAGAATCCAGCCATTTCTGGAAATTCGTTTGTGCAATCTCTTCAACACCCATGATCTCCCCCTATCCAACCCCGTTAATCCATGCCTTGGACACCCACGACGGGTTCTCACTCCGGCGAACGGTTCTGATTACGCCTAAAAGCCGGTTCTGAACTGCGTTGTATTCCTTCAGACTTGCGATAGCCAAGCCTTCCGGGGAATCGTAATCTTTGCGATATAGATCCGCGTCTACCGATGGGCACGAAATCGTGATGATTGCCCGGCCTTGTTCGTTGATTGAACATTTCAATAGGCTGTCCCACGAAAAGACGTACAAGAGTGCCGCTGCCCACGAAACGTCGTCGACCTCAACCGTGTCGTTCATGTTCCTCCTGCTTACTTCAAAAGTTGCCCGGTAACTGCACTTAAGACGGTCTACCGGGCGTGTTTGCTCCAGGCTCCGCTATTGGGTAACGGAGTTTGACCCGTGGAGCGGAAATGTCGAGGACTCGTGAGGTAGTCTTAGACTGGTCACGAGCCTCGTTCTTGCCCAGCCGGTCGTCGACATGTCAGAGCCTTGCGGCTGTGTCTCTCGGTAGTTCTGGGCTCAACTGCGAGAACACCCTGGCCGGGCTGTATTATCGCAATGTCAATCTTTATGTGTATCTCGTACTGAAAGGACTAACTCTTCGCGGCATCGAGCGGGCGGTCAGGCACGAGCTGAGTGTTCAACAGCATCTGACAAATTGGCCCGAAATGTTCACTGACCCAGGCGGCATCTCTTCCGTTGAGGTCAAACAGTTGCCACAATTCGTTATTCTTTTTCTCCATGATGTCCATCGATTACCCCCTGTTGACCCGTAACGCACTCCGGAAGGAGTCATGTTTCGTGCACTCCTTCCTACCAATACACGGGGCCCGAAGTTTGAGCCTTTGTAACTTGTTGATAATGCAGGAAAGGCCGAAGGTGCATCCTGTGCAGCCTGTGCAAAGAAATTTATTCGGCGGATTCTTCGGCGGGTTTGGGGTCTCCAAGAGCAAAATCCCAGGGGATGAGGCTCGGATTCTCGGCCACGTAAGTGTTCTTCGCTCCCGGGCTAACGTGCCATGGCCTGACCGTCGGCACGGTAACCGGTGCTCCCGATGCCGCGGCAGCCGTCGGGATGGTTCGGTTGTCGGAGCTGTCGGCGTTGATTCGGGCGTTACCCTTCTCTCGCAATAGGCCTTCCTCGAACCGGCTGTAAAGGTTCTTCGGCGTCCAATCCAGTTTGTCAGTGGAATGAAATTCTTTCGCCTTGCGACGTTCGGCCTTGTCATAATTCGGGAACTTATACCAGAACGCCAAGTCGCTCAAGTCAATCTCGCGCTCCGCACCTTCACCAAGAGGTATTTTTTTGATGAGCTGGCCCTTGCGAACCTCGAACGGGTAAAGGCGTTTAAGAACATTCTCGAAAAAGTCTTTGTCACACTTCAAAATTTGGTCGCCCAGGTCGACAAACATTGTGGAACCCCGTGGCTCCGTCAAGAATGGAATTGACTTTGCGGGTATGAGCCTTGTAACTGCGTCCAATACTTGTGCCAGAGTGACATCCTCTCCATCGCGGAACATCGCGTCAATGATACGCATCGCAAGCGAACGTGCGTCGACCTGCTGGCCGAGTTTCGTACGGATACGTGCACGTGCGTACGCACCAAACTCCGCGAACGATGCACGACCCTGAACCCATTCCTGGGCATTCTCGCGGTACCAGAGAAGCATCCTGTTAATCTCGGCATCGCACGCACCGAGGTCAAGGAGCGTGCCATGCAAGTTCCAAATATAGTAATCCCCGACCCAATCAATCTTGGCCTCACGAGGTTGACCACTCCGGGTGATCTTCATGACTTCCCCCGTTCGAGTTGTTCGAGCCTACTTATTTCTATTTGCAGGCGGTCAATAGTCTCCGTCCAGCTATCTGGGTATCCGTCGGCAGTACTCTTGCGGTCGCACTCCCTAGCCTCGGCCAATCCCCGGCGAGCCTTCTGGAGAGGCGATTCAGGTTTTCGTACATCCATGAGCACGCCAACACACGCGGGATTACCACGTACCGCGTCCTTACGTACCGCGTCCTTACTAACGGACATACAATTCTCCCCATTAACTACTACCACTTGCTTGTGTGCGAGGGGGGTGGGGTCCGACCCATGTGCACGGGGCTCCTTCTCTCCATTCGCAGGTAGTTCATTCTTTGGGGGTTTAGGTTCGATTACACCCATGTGCACAGAGGGTGGTTTTTGTCCATGAGCGGTCAGAGTGTTTTGCTCACGGTTCTCCGAATCATTGGTTCGGGCCTCTCGGTAGGCTTTTCGCCAGGGTTTCCGCAACAGTTCCCCGAGCTCGGCCAAGGATGAAATGGTAGGCCGGACGATATTGGGTTGATAACCTCCTAGCAGGATGCGGAAAAACGACGGCGCGACTTAAAATGCTGTCCAGGGTCCGCGATTTTCGTGACCAGGGGAGAGTTTTGGTTGCATCACCTGCGGCCAGTAGAGCCTTTTCCAGCACAGCTTAG
>JBAUVZ010000343.1:0-42813 GCA_049583505.1 Candidatus Sulfotelmatobacter sp. | reverse complement strand
GTCCAACAAAGACCAAATCAAATTGCCGTGTGAAGCGGTCGAGCCCCAGATGCGACAACTTCCGAAATTGAGAGTCCCGCTCGCCGGAATCCGCTCCTGTGAATTAAAGCCGGTATTGAATGGCAGTGTACCAAGAAGAGGCAATGTCGAAGCAATGGACGTTTCCAGTTGCTTAGAGGATGACCCACATCCGATACAAAGAAACAGAGCCAGAACTGGGGTAAGCGCGTACTTCATACATTCCGCCGCCTATACGTCAGTAGGTATGGATATCAGTAGGTATGGATAAAAGTTAAGGATACATGCCATAGGTAATGCAGCGTTTGTCACGAAATTATCCGGCAGCCTGCGGGCCACGCCTGCGACCACCCCTGTGCTGCCTCGGTCGCTTGAAAACCGCATGCGACATTTCGAGCACAAATTTCTTCAACAATCAACCACCCGCCGCGCGCTGCCCCACGAAGGAAGTGGAAACTAACCAATGCTCACTATAACGCTCGGACTATACCACCTGGGGTATTCGATTCAAACTCGATGTGAAAAAGTGTCAAATTTCTCAAAATGCAACCCACTCAATCCCACTCTCCCGGTCTCGCAGACGAGGTGATACGAATAAGTCTGTGTAAATCAATGTTTTAGACACGCTGTTGCACGCGAATTGCACGGAAGGATAAGTCCAAGAAAGTCTCAGAAAGCACGAAATAAGCACTCGGAGCGCCCCAACAGTTAACAGAAAGGAGAATCTGAACCTCGAAGAAGAGGCGTGATTACGACGAATCGCGCTGTGTTGGGCGTTGCAGAAGCAAGCAGGCGGGAGAAAAGGGCCCTGGGACTAATGACTCAATTGTACGCCCAATCCAGATGGTGTACGATTCCGCGCAGGAGACGTGCCAAATGCCGGGTAAATTAGGGTTTACGCGTCAAACGCTAATTGCGGCAGTGTCGGTATGTGCGTGCTGTCTGTTAGCAACTACTGTCGAAGCTGCGCCGCAGCCTCTCTTGACCAGCCATGTTCCGGAAGCGGTAACCCGTGGGTTGGCACCGATGGTAGGTTATTTTCCTGGAACGGAGCCTTTGAGCTTAGCTCTCTCTTTGCCGTTGGGAAACGAAGATGAGCTGAACGATCTGTTGCAAGAACTTTATGACCCGGAAAGCCCCGAGTATCACCAATACCTCACCGTGGAAGAGTTCACGGAAAGGTTCGGTACGAGCGAAGCTGATTATGCGGCGGTGATAGATTTCGCACAGAGAAACGGACTGACGGTCAGTGACAAAGCGGCAAACCGTATGGTTTTAGACGTGGAAGGTCCGGGAGAGAATATTGAGAAGGCTTTTCACATAAGGCTGGGTATATATCAGCACCCCACAGAAAATCGTACTTTTTACGCCCCTGATCGGGAACCAACAGTGGACTTGGAGGTAAAGCTGCTGCACATTACCGGCTTAGATGACTTCTCCTTACCCGTGGTCAAGAATACGTTGGTGTCAAATGCGGCAAGCAAGAAAGTTACCGGTTCTGGCCCGGGGGGCTCATTGCTGGGCAGCGATGTGCGAACGGCTTACTACGGTTCTGGCCCTCTCAACGGGGCGGGACGATCTCTCGGGCTTTTTGAGTACACGGGTTACGAAATGAGCGACATCGATAATTACTTCAAGAATGCCGGTGAGCCTCTCAATGTGCCAATCGAAAACGTTTTAATCAATGGGGCTGGGGCGCACTGTCCTCCCCCATCCTGTAACGATACTGAGCAGGCGTTGGATATCGAGCAGGCTATCTCGATGGCGCCAGGTTTGAGTAAGCTGATCGTTTATATCGGAAAGAATAATGTCTCGATCCTGAACACCATGGCGTCGGACGATGCTGCCGCTCAGCTGAGTTGCTCCTGGGGTTGGGCGAACAATCAGAGCAGTATTGATCCAATCTTTAAGGAGATGGCGGCGCAAGGCCAGACCATATTTGTGGCAACCGGCGATAACGGGTCGAGTACTCCAGGCAATGTCACTTGGCCCTCCGATGATGCCCATGTCACGGCTGTTGGCGGGACAGTTCTGACCACCAACGGGCCGGGTGGCTCTTGGGAAGCGGAAACGGGTTGGAGCGACAGTGCTGGCATGCCTTCGAAGAACGGTATTCCAATCCCAAGCTACCAACAATTAACCGGCGTGATTAACTCTTCCAATGGAGGGTCTAACACGTTGCGCAACATCCCTGACGTTGCGGCAGCAAGCGTAAAGCTCTATATATGCGCGAATGGCACGTGCAAAACCACTGGAGGTGGAACCAGTTTTGCCGCACCGCAATGGGCCGGGATCATTGCAATGGTGAATCAACAGCGGGTCGCGAATGGCGAAAGTCACATCGGGTTTCTCAACCCGACGCTATACTCGATTGGCACCGGATCTAATTTCGACACTGACTTCCATGACATCGTAAGCGGCAATAATGGCGCATATTCCGCCGTCGTGGGTTACGATCTGGTGACTGGATGGGGCAGCCCCAAAGCAGCGAATCTGATCAATGCCTTGGTCTCCACGGAATGAAGTGTTCGTGTTGGTCCTAAGCGACCCTCAATCTCGATAGTTTCAAGCCATGGCTTACGAACACCCCCGCGAAAGCGTCTCGCCCGCGGTGTTGTTCTGCGCCGCGGTTCGTCCCAAGCAGCGTGGACGGTCTAGCCGTTCTCGATTTGTAAATGTTTTGGGAAAAAGTGGAGAGAAAAAACGTACTTCGGGGCGATTTCAATTACGACTCGCGCTATAGCTTACGTCCCAGCCAAAAGTCCTATTGGGGCAGAATCCCGTAAACATCTATCTCAGATTGCGTGCCCACAAAGACCTGTCCGTCGGCTACAGTGGGCACGACAAACTTCACGGCTGGGCCGGCCGTGTTAGCCGAGTTCGCGCTGCTTGAGAAGATCTGGCGAGAAACATTGGCTGCATCGTAGGCGCGTAATATTGCCGGACCACCGGTTCCGTAACCGCTGGTAAGGACGGCCCAGACGATTCCATTAGTCGTGCCGTTTGCCGAAACCGTGGGCGTCGGAGGGGGATTGAGGCTGTCCTTGGTGCCTAGAGAAACGGGAGTGACGGAGAAAAGTCCGCCATAGAGACGATACGCTCTGAGCACGTCCAACTGGCCCCAGAAATAGGTCTGGTTGAGCCAATACGCCGGCGAGCTCCACGCCATGCCAATCACCAGGCTTTGGACTATCTGAGTGTCGCCGGCTGGGTTGAATTCGCCCATGTTGTCCCGGTCTAGCAGGTAGATGTTTCCATCTTTTCCCACGCAGGTCAGGAGGTGAATGGGAGGAGTCGGTTGGTCGGGGAACATCAGGCAGCCACCGGCGCTCACGTCGAGATCGTTGAGATTCAGGTAGTCTTGGTCGGCAGGGGTGAAGTAATCGACGACGCTCAAGACGTTTCCGGTTGTGCTGAGCTTCATCACAGTATCGCCGTAGTCGACACCACCGCTGTTAACGTCATACCAACCGTTTCCGGTTGCGAAATAAATATAGCCGGTACTCGCATCGCCCACAATTCCATTGCCGCTTTGCCAAATGCCTGCGGCAACACCATTGGGAGAAGTGTTGAGCACACTGACTCGGCCCAAAGGATTCTCCTCATACCCGAGCACCCAACCGTGATAGGGGTGCTTGTCGCATATAGAGGAGAATGCGATATAGACAACGCCGTTCATTAGTAGTAATCCGGGCCGGCTATTTTCGAGCAAATTGTTAAAAGCAACGGTTCCGGAGCCGAAACTGTCCTCTCCGGTGCCTGGGACAGAAGCTTGGATCACCACCGGACTGCCGGACACTTCATCGCCAGTGGTGATTTCGAGTACGTGTAGGCGCTGTACGTAGTTGCCATTTTCTAAAGTGCGCACCACTACAAACAGTTCGCCGAGAGTGGAGTCGATCACTGGCGTACCGGTGATGCCAACTTCGATGCCGATGTTCGAGCAGCCCCCCTCGCTGACAGCGGCGGCGGGGACCGTTGTGATGCCGCTCCCGGGGTCGATGAAACTGACGTGCCACAACGGTGTACTGGGAGAGTTATTCGCATCGAACGCGTACACGCTGTCGTGTTGGGTGGCCACAAAAACGACATTGTGCGTGCCCTGACCGGGAATGAGAAGGTCCGGAACATACAGAGGTTGCGCGTAAAGGTAACCATCGACAGGATAGGAAAAAAGTTTTCCGAATTGGTTGGGGTTGACGTTTCCGGTATTGAGCACGACTTCGTTCAGGTTTTGCCCAGTGCGGCCGTTGTCGTTGTGATTGGTGGATATGCCGGGGAACGCAGTCGCCACCACGCGGGAGATAGCACTTTCGGCTGTATTGGCATTGTTCGTGGCCTGCACAGTGTGGGTGCCTGCTACGCTCGGTGGAGTATAGACTCCCGAGGTCGTAATCGTTCCCACGGTGGAGCTTCCACCGTCGACTCCATCGACCGCCCAAGTAACGTTGCTCGATGCTACACCGTTAATGGAGGCTTGGAATTGTACAGTCTGCGTGGACCTCGCGGATGCGAAGCTTGGTGTAACGGTGACGGCGCCGACCGGGACCTTGCCAGTACCCGTCAGTGGAACGGTTTGTAGACTTGAGGGATCTGTGTCACTGACTGTGATGTAACCGTTGCGGATTCCACCTTTGCTAGGCTGAAAGCTGACGTTGATCGCGCAGCTGGCCGAAGCTGCAAGAGAACTACCGCAATTGGTGGTTTGACTGTAATCTCCGCTTGCAACGACACTGATGATCTGCAACGGGGTGCTGCCCGTGTTCATGAGCGTCACGGTTTGGACGTTTTGGGCTGCAGTGGTCGTCCAGATGTTCTGTTTGCCGAAAGTCAGGGTGGTCGGGGAAAGGGAAGCCGTGCCAGAGGAAGCGGTTCCGATCAGGCTTGCGTTCTGCGCGCTGTTGCCAGTCGAGTTAACGGTGACACTGCCCCCTCGAGCGCCTCCAGCAGTCGGCGAAAAAGTAACACTGATCGTGCAACCCTCGCCCGGCGCAAGCGGCGACGTGCAACTATTGGTTTGGGCAAAATCGCCGCTCGCCGCGATGCCGGTAATCGTAAGCGTGCCGGTGCCTTGGTTGGTGAGGTTGATAACCTGTGCTGAACTGGTGGTGCCAACCGTCTGGACGCCGAAGGTAAGGGCGTTCGGCGAAAGGCCGACGACGGGAGCAGTAGCAGTTCCGCTCAACCCGACCTTTTGTGGACTACCCGAAGCGTTATCAGCAATCGTAACTGCGGAAGCATACTTCCCGGCTGCCATCGGCTCGAACGAAACACCGAAGGTGCAACTGCCGCCGGCAGCAACTGTAGTACATCCATCGTTGAACAGATGATACGAGTTCGCCGTCGAAAGGTGTGTAATTGTCAGGACGGCGTTGCCGGTATTAGTGAGAGTTACCACCTGCGCGGGACTCATGGTTCCCGCTTCAATGGCACCGAATTTTAACGATGTGGCAGAAAGTGTGACCACAGGCTGTTGGGCTGTCGCGAGGGGTGCGATGACACTCAGAATGAGCCCCAAATAGAAAAGCGGAATACGCTGGCTCATGATTCCTCTCCAAATTCGATTCGGTCCTTCCACTACGGCAACAGACCGCAATGCGGCAAAAGCCCAGTGGCGATACAGAGGCTGGGCACCAATAGCTCGAGCCCGTCAAAGGGAAGGTAGCGTCTCCCAGATTTAGAGCCGACTGCAGGCCAGCTCGGATGGGAACAAAGGGCTGGGTTTCGGGTCGGAATTCGAGATGCCGGCTTAGCGGTCCTCAGAATTCCGCCGAAACTGCGCAACAAGTTAAACGGTGCGGGGAGCTGTCGAGATAGCAGAGTTGTACTGAATTGCAGAGTTTCGGGAGCAGGTTCCCAAGCTGCCATAGCTTGCCTTCGAGGCGTACAACGTGTGTTTCGATACTTTACATACACTGTTGCCTGCGTTCGCAAGAACTCAGCCTTCAGCGGAAAAGAGCGGATGAGGCTGCCTGTAGTTCAGTTGGAAAAGCTAAGCATCTGCATGATCCAGCCGCCACTGGTAGTGAGAGGGGCGGTTGCGCCGTAGGAACCTTGCATATTCACGATTTCATCTTCCGCAATGTCTCCATCGCCGGAGGTGATGACGCGCGAAGTAAATCCAGTACCTGGGCCGGAGGTAACAGTTGTCACCAAGTCGGCGCCAAATATTAATTCATTACTAGCGTGGATGACAGCACTGCCGCTCTTGGCGAGAGTGCCCGTGCCTGCCGCCCCGGCGTAAGCGTCCAGCGTTTGGACACCGCTGTATTCAAGCATGCGGATGTCGGCGCCATACGCTGCTTGGTTGAACGTAATGGTGACGGTATTCGTGCCACCGACGATGTTCGAAGCATAATAGATGGCTTGTGAAAGTGCAGTTGCTCCCTTTCCCGAACGCATCAAGGGTGCTCCAAGCTGGTAAGTGTTCCCATTGCTATCCTGCACAGAGACAATGGTGGAGGTGATATCGTGCCAACCCACCACCACGATGTTTAAATCACCGGCAGATTGCGATTTATTGTACGTGATAGAATCTGAACTCGCCGACCGGGGTGTGAAAGGTTTTACCTGGAAAAACGCAATTGGGCAGTTGCTTGCAGGAGGAAGTTGCGCGATCTCGGTGGACCAATATGGTTCTGTGGTCCGGTTCTCTGGAAGGAATTCTCCGACCGTCCAGACTGTGCACGAGTCGCTCGGGTCCAGTACCGCCCCCGACCAATTCCCCCATCGGTAGTTTAGACTATCTGTGTCCTCGGCATCGCCATCGGCACTCGGAGTGGCAATGTATCCGTAACTCTGCCAACCTGAACCGCCGGCACTGTAGTACACGCTATCCAAGCCGGGATGTTCGGATGAACTTGTGCCTGACAGCGCAACGACGCCTCGAAGATTGCCAACCCTGTCGCGCGCGACACTCGGTAAAAACACGTAGGCATTGGGATCGTTCGGGTCAATCAGAGGATAATCTTCAGCAACGTAAATCGCCGCCGGGTTCGAAGAGTTCCACTGTAAGACCCGGATGTCGGCCTCTGTTTGGCTCAACACGGAGGCATTAGGTTTGATTTGGATGGCATGGGATGAAGTCCAAACGCCTCCTTGCCCTCCATTCGATGTGTAGTGAAAAAACTGTTGCATGCGGTCGCCCACGGAATCAATGTAAATGCCGGTGTTCGAGGTTGAAGGCTGTGGAATACAGACGGTTGAATAATAGTTGTTCCGATTGAAGCAAGCCAATTGATCACCACCTGCCTGGGTGGACGGAAGATCCCAGCTATTTACGAAGGTCGGGGCGGGAGTTGCAGCACTCCAGTTAATGGTCCACTGTTCCACGCCTTGGGTATGCTCAGGGTTGGTCAAGTAATTCCCGCTGCCTCGAGCCGGCTCGATCATATACGTGAACATCTCGCCATCTGATGTGAGGGGGGGAATGCTGTCAGAATTGTTGGCAGGAACCCAACTCCGCCGCTGATTGAATGCAACCAGTGAGTGCGCTACTGTACAGGCCGGCGTTTGGCCGTTGTAAGACCATGGGCTGACAGTACTGGCGCGAAGTCCGGCCAGATCTACGGCGCAGATCAAGACTCCATCGATGTTGTAGTTGTTATCTGGGTCCGTCAAGTCATAGCTGATCCACATCGCTTGATCGGACGCCGGAGTATAGGGCGCAGTGCTACTGGTTGAGGTTTGCCACAGGCCAGCCTGCGGATAATCGGGATAGTAGAAATCGCCTTTGGCGTTCGTGGGGATGACGGAATCTAAATCGAGTTCGTATGCAAACCAGTTAAAGCTGGGAGAACTGACATCCTCAGCTGTGCTGATAGCAATGCACATATACTGGTGACCCGTTGAGGGGCCGTAAACGCGTCGCTGCAGGACCCAGAGATTATAAACGTTGTCATGAAGAATCTGCGCATTCGGGCTGGGATTGGAGCAATTCGGAGTGTTTCCGGAATTGTTGCTGTTCTGCGTCCAGATAGATTTGTCGGATTTAGGAGTGGTGGTGCCGAAGAAACTCACGGGTTTGTGGGTGCTCTTGTACCAGCACTGATAGGCACTGTTGACGTTTTCGCAGAATTCCAGAGTGCCAACCGCAATAGTTGGATCTGGCCAGGCAGCAGGCTGGATACTGGTTGCGTTGTTTATTCCTTGCATGGTTGTCATCGCTTGTGCGTGCACCAGTTGAATTGAGGTCAACATTCCCAGAACTGCGAGTAGCGCATACATGTGTTTCATCGGTTTTCTCCCCGCATCTGTTCGGCCAGGTTCTTTCTACAGAGTTGACTGCAAATACAGTCGGGACTTGGGGGAAGGCTTAAGAGGAATCCCGGACCTCCAACACATCGTCATTTAAACGTTGCCATCTGCATGATCCATGTTCCTGTGGCGGACAACGGCGCGGTGGCGCTGTAAGAACCGGTAGTGCCAACCATCTCATCTTCGGCTATGTTTCCGCCTGTGCTGAGGATGCGGGCCGTAAATCCAGATCCAGGACCGGTAGTTGGCGAAGTGCCCATGTCGGCGGCAACAATGAGTTCTTTAGCCGAAGTGGTAGTAACTGGGCCGCAGCTGGCTGTGCTGCTGCTCCCACTTTGACCAGCGTTCACATCCAGCATACTCACGCCGCCGTATTCCAGAATTCGGATGTCAATGGAACGGGCAGCTTGATTGAACGTGACCGTAACAGTGTTAGCACCACCCGTAATGTTACTCGCGTAATATATGGCTTGTGACAGAGCGCTGCCTCCACTCCCTGATCCGGTCCGAAGCAGCGCAGCTGCCGGCTGGTAAGTATTCCCGGCGTTGTCCATTACAGAAGTGATCGTGGAAACGGCATCATTCCACCCAACTACTACAACGTTTAGATCGCCAGCTACCTGTGTATTGCTATAAGCCATGGAAACTGACATCCCTGATGCGGGTCCGACCTGAGCGAAGGTGATTGCGGTCACGAAAGTGAAACTTGCGGGACTCGTCGCACTTTGTCCGTCAGGATTGGTTACCGTGACGTTAACCGCCCCCGCGGCGTGCGCAGGAGTAATAGCTGTGATCTGGGTGCTGCTCACCACGGTTACATTGGTTGCGGCGGTTCCGCCGATGGTCACCGTCGCTCCCGATTCGAAACCTGTGCCGCCAAGAGTCACTGTGGTTCCACCCGCAGTAGGGCCTGTGCTCGGTGAGACAGACTTCAGTGTCGGGCCCGTGCAAGGACACAATCCATAAACGTACAGCCTACCTTCTGTTCCAGTGAATCCCTGTCCGGCTAAGAAAACCTTGCCGTTGGCTACAGTGGGGATTACGTATTTAACCGCAACGGGGCCGGTCGAACCACTGCCCCACAGGTAGGTCAAAGCGCCCGAGGCGGGTACCGCAGTGTAGGCATTCAAGACTGCAGGATTACCGAGCAGGTAACCCGCGGTCTGATTTACCCAAACGATACCTGTCGAGGTATCAGTGCCATTCCAGGAGATTACTGGTGAGGCTCCCGGCCAGGGAAAATTCTTTGGGGTGGTAGCTGCTGCCCCCGTCGTGTTGAAGGTTCCGACATTGGTGCTGCTAAGCGAGTATGCACGAAGAGTATCGAAAGCGCCCACAGTGTAAATACTATTATTCCAGAAGGCGAACGTACCGTAGCCACCACCCGTATCAGGCCCGTCGGTTATGATCCCTGGAAAACATTGCGCAATGTTATTGGGTCCGCCCCCTGGTGGACCGGTCGTGCAGGTGGCAGGTGGAGCGTAGTTGGGATTGGGTGCCGCAGGATCCAAATGGCCTAAGCTCGCTTGATAGTTGACGTAGATCTCACCCTCTTTGCCTACCGTAGCCAGCTCCGGTACGCCGCCTGGAACATTGAACAGAACCGTTCCACCAGAGCCGAGATCCTCGTTTCCCGGACAATTCGGAGCGTCTGTCTTTATCCCGTTTAGGCATTTGGTATTATTCGGCGTATACCAATCCAGGAGGCTAAGACTGCTGGAAAACTTCAGCACCGATTCGCCGAAGTTCGCACTATCGTCGGCCGTTCCATTGCCGGAAGCGATATATAGATTGCCATTCACAGAATTATCGGCCGCCAGAGCTGCTCCCGCTCCCCACACGCCACCCTCTATGCCCGTGGGAGTGGTTAGGAAGTAGGCAGCTGGGGTGGTGCTGAGCTGACCTTGTGTTACCGTGTACTTCATCACCCAGCCGCGATATGCGCCCTGATCGCAATTGGAACCCCAGCCCATATAGATCTGAGGGTTGTTGCTGCTGTCATATGTGAGCGCCAGGCTGGAGCGCTGCAGTTCGAGTGCTGGCACGAAGGGCACAGTGCTGCCTGTAGGCGTTGTGATTTGCACCGGACCACCATAGAGCTCGGCCCCCGTGGTCACGTCCACCGCATGGAGGCGCTGATGAAGGTTACCGCTCGAATCGGCAGACTCGGTTGTGAAATAAATCGTTGGATTGGCATTGTAGGTCGTGTGAGGATCTATGACTGGAGTGCTGGTAATACCCTGGTTCGGCGCGATGTCAGCGCAGGAAATGTTTCCCGACGGACCGGTAGTTGCAGCATTTTCGCCCGCCGGAAGGTATAGGCCGCCCCAAATCCTCTTGAGGGTGTCGGCGTCAAAGGCGTATACATAATCTAGTTGCGTAGCTACCAGTACTACATTGCCCTTTGAGCTGACGCTGTTCAACCCACTGATATACAGTGGCTGCCCATAAATCTGGCCCTGCAAGCCATTGATAAATCCCACCTTGCCAAACGCGCCCGCGGCCTTTATGTTAGTGGAAGTTAAGACCGTCTCGTTATTTTGCACCCCGTCGCGAGCAAGGTCGTAGTGATAAGTCAACACGCAAGGGCCTACACAAGGAGTGTTGCTCTGAGCCTGCGACAAAGGCTGCAACGTGATAACCGAGGACACGATGACTAGAATGAAAGTGAGTCGCGTCGATTTAGACAATCTCTTAATCCTCCCTGAGTTAGTACAGCAAGTCCGCTCCCCCGGCATTTTTTGCCGACTTAGAGAGTCAGTGCAGACCGCCGCACTGGGAATAGGATGGCAGCGGCGGCGTTCTTCTTGTTGCTACGTGACCGTTGGGCAATTGATTGCTTTACATTGGGGAGCCGCAACAGGCGCGGGGGGGGCCGCAATAAGCACGTGCTGGCGCAAACAGATGGAGGGAAGTATATATACGTAAGAATGACCTACGCAAGAGACTAAGCGCTAGAGGAGAAGGTCTCTTTACACGCTCAGGAGAGTTGGACTGCTAAACCTTAGGAGTCCGTCCCACAATTGAAATTTGAAAACCTGTGGTCTGGGCTGTCGCGCGCGAGCACCGCCGAAATCTGCCGCTAAACGTCGCTCTCGCAAATCGTCTGTTTCGACTTTCTTGAGACGATGGGTAACGAGGTATTTTGACTTTTCATGCGACTTGGCCTCCCCACATCTAGCAGCCCTTACTCCGGCGGAGGACGGCTCTCTGACCTAGCTCCCAGCGCCATTCAGACGTAACCTAAGCCGGCAAGTCGATCGTGAATGATCTTTTCTGCGTTAGCATCGCCAGTCGTGTCGTCGGTCTTCTTCTTTTCCAGACCCAGAACCAGGGAGCGGCCTTGCATGGACTCAGGTATGTCATACCCGCCTAAGTCGAGCAAGGTTGGTGCGATATCAAGCAACCGCGCACCTTCATACATGCCGCTCAGCGGGGAATTGGGAGCTGACAGAACAAACATTCCAAACTGCGCGTGATTACAGCCGTCCGGGCCCGTATCGTTTTCCTGCACATACAGTCCTGGATACCCCACGGTTCCGATCGACCGCCACGATAGTCCACCAAAATGGACGATAAGGTCAGGAGCTACGTTGCGCAAATTGCGATAGATCTCGTTGGGTTTGAACACCAAAGAATTCATCGGCTGGCCCTTGTCGTCCACTAGCGACTCGAACCGCGCTTTCATTTCATCGCGGAATCGCTCATATTCAGCCGGTGCAATCGTGCCCTGTGGTTCGCGGCCCTGAACATTGAAGAACACCCGCGCGTAGTAACCTCCCTCGCTCCAAACCCGTGTCTTGCTCCAGTTGACATCGAGCTTATTAAATGGCGTGACCTCTTTCGGAGAGCGATTCAGAACTAACAGACCTTCCTCGATCAGCCATTGATTGACTGCGAAACCGCCGTCCAGTCGCCTCGCGCCGTGATCAGAAACCAGAAGCAGAATCGTTTCTTCGTCGAGCGACTCCATAACCCGTCCGATCTGCTCATCCAGCCATAGGTAGTAGTCGGGAATCACATTCTCATACGGACTTCCCGACTCATATTGCACATGCTGCTTGTCGAAGTAATTCCAGAATCCGTGATGGACTCGATCCAGACCGATGTCAACATAGTGGAAGTAATCCCACTCCTGTTCGCGAAGCAGCCAATGCACGACTTCCCACTGCTTCCGGCTCATGCGGAAAATCTCGTCTCGCAGCCAGTCCTTGCGGTCCGTGCGGAAGTTCTTAACGTCAACCGGATATTCGCCCACCAGTTCCGTAATTTTGGATTTGATGCTGGTGGGATGAGTGAAATCGTCTTTGGTGGGATCGGGGGTTAAGAAACATCCGATACTGATTCCGTTGATTCGCCGCGGCGGGAAATTGGGAGGCACGCCCATGATGATGGATTTCTTGCCTTCCAAAGCCAACTGGTCCCACACGGCAAATGCTTTGATGGAACTGGAATTCGCGAATCCTAATTTCTCGTAGGAGTAATCCGAACGATTCCGGAAACCATACACGCCGAGCGAGCCCGGATCCTGGCTTGTGCTCATGCACATCCACGCCGGCACGGTGATAGGCGGAACTACACTCTCCAACCGCCCATAGGCGCCGGAATCCATCAGGCGGCGAATGTTGACCAGGCGCTCATCTCCGAATACCACCTCTGGCGCAGCGCAATCCAGGCCAAGAACGCAGATTCTCATATCAGGGATTCTCCTTCCATTGCAGGGTGACGAGCGACACCGAGGTAATTCAAAATCGTGGGCGCCATGTCGGTAATCGCGGCGCTTTGTTTGCGCAGCGGACGATTCACGAACAAGACACCAGGAACCGCTTCCGGATCGATAATGTGATCGCCACTCCAATAACGCGTGTTGTCGCTCAGCAAGCTATCGGAGAAGCCTCCGACCGCCGACTGCCACGAAACCCGGTATCCTTCGCGAAAATTCACCAGCAGATCAGGTGATTCGCCGACGAAGGCGCCAGAGTAAATATTCTCGCGCCGGGAAACGCTCTGGATGGCCGGCCGCTGCCGTCCCGCATCCACCACCTGAGGCAGTCCCTCTTCGATTGCTCGTCGTACCCGGTCGGCTTCCGCGCCCTCTTCCACGATGCCTGCTTGCTCGCGGCCACGCAGATTCAGATAAATTCCGCCGAGTCCGACCGCATAGGCATGGGTCTTAGTCCAGTCGATGTTATCGGCTGGGTTGGTCAGGTCTTCTCCCGGCTTCTTGCCAACTCTCAACGTCAGCAATCCCTGCTGGCATAACCACGTGTTCGTATCAAAGCAGCGGCGGAAAGAATTGAAGCCGTGGTCAGACATGACAATCAGGAGTGTATTCCCGTCAACTTTATCCATTACCTGGGACAAGACCTTGTCACAGCGGCGATACATGTCCTCGATCCGCTCTTCGTACACCTTGGCGAGATCGGCGTCGAAGCAGGGGTGCTCTCGGTCGCGAAACCGCCAAAACATGTGCTGAAATCGATCCGGAGTATCAAAGAGCACGAAGAAGAATCCCTCATGGAAGCGATCCAGTTCGTACAACATCATCTTCTCGCGTTCTTCAAAGATCGCGTCGCATTGTGTCTGGTAGGCTTGTTCGTCAAAACGACCATTGTCGTAGCCATTGTGATCTTCCGCCATGCCTAGAGTCGAGAACAGGCCAATCTTGTCCGCCAGTTCGCTAGCGTACTCGGCCGGGGCTGAAATTGGATACGGTGGCGAAGCGGGATCGAAATTTACCGGCGAAACGTAAAACTGCAGGTGGGGTGACAACTGCGAAACGTAAAAACGCGCCATGCCGGCGAGCGACTGCAACATCGATACCTTGAATTTCAGCCTGACCCATTGTCCCCAAGTCTTTTCCGCCACTTCAATCTTCGCCGGCGTGCCTCCGGTCTCAATTACCAACTTCGAAGCGGCGCGATCTACGCGAACGCGAATCTCCGCAGTCAAATCGGTAAACGGCCTGACCCGGGTATTCCGGGGGCCGATTACATGGGTCTTGATGTCGTCGCCTTTAGCGAGGTGCACCAGTTGTTCGTGCTCTTTGGCCGTGATAGTGGGGTCTTGAGTATAAAACGTGCCCGTGCCTTGTCCGCCGCGCAAGTCCGGAACACCAACTCCCGCCAGAATCTTGCCGCAGTTCGCATCCGGTGGGAAAGCGCAGGGAATGCGTAAGACTGTGCTGGGCAGGCCTGCCTGCGCCAACACTTTCCACACCGCCACGCCTTGGCGCCGGCTCACCACTCTCGGTGGAGAAAAAGCATTCTTTGGCGGCAAGAACTGGCTCAGTGCGAGGTCAGGTTGATAGGTTTGCGGATCGCGGCGAATAAAGTCGAAGATGCCGTGTCCTCCGGGATTAGTGCCGGTTGCGAACGACGACCATGCAACCGGAGTTTGCGCCGGATAGGTGGTCTTGATTCTTCCATAATGACCGTGCCGACGAATCCGACACAGATTGGGAAGTTCGCCACGTTGCAGCAAAGAGTCGACAATGGCCGGCTCCAGTCCATCAAGACCTATAACGATGACCTTCTTTTTCATGCCCAGTGCTTACTGATGGATGTGCTCGAGACTCGCATCGGCCGAGCGGGATATAACCGAACTCTGCTTCTGGCTATCATCAAGCACTTTGCTCTGGAGATTGCTGATGACGTCCTGCCCCGCCTTGGTACCAGCCAGATCCGTAATCTCCTTCGGATCACTTCTCCAGTCGTATAGTTCCGGTGGCTTGTTTTCAGATACAATCAGTTGCCACTTAGCGTCGACGACGCTTTTCAGCCAGCCAGCGTGCGCCGGATAGTTATTGGGGGTGTATTGATAGCGTTCCATCTCAGCAGCGGGATCCGGCCATTCCTTGCCGATTCCAGGATTACTCCAAAGCTCAACTAAAGATGGTGCCGGGAATAGCCGTTGATTCCCGGCTCCGGCTAATTGCAGTACGGTGGAGGGAAGCGAAGCTCCGCTCACTGGACGGTCAATGCGAACTCCCACAGGAATTTTTCCCGGTTCCCAATAGAGCAGAGGAACATGAATCAATGCCCGATACAGAGAATTGCGATGTCCTACGAGATCGTGTTCGCCGAACGCCTCGCCGTGATCACCAGTGATGACGACGATTGTGTTTCGATCCAGTCCGCGGTTCTGCAGTTCAGCGAACATCTTCCCGATCTGCTCATCCACATAGTTGACCGCGCCGTCGTATGCGTCCACTTCGGATTGCAGCTGATCCGGGGTCAGGGTTGGGTAATCTGTGTCAATCAAACCGCCGGGATTCGGTATCTTCGAGAATCTGCTTCGATACGGTTGCTTCGGGAGATAGGGGTCATGCAAGTCGAAGTAATTCAGAAATACAAAAAAAGGATGAGTACGATCGCGGTCAATCCAGCGTAGTGCGCTCTCATTGACCTGTTCAGCTCGTTGACGTTCAGGGATTTCCTCCAGCGCCGGAATGCCGGTCGGAATGAAGTGATTGACGATGCGCCCCCAAATGGTACGGAGCAAAACATCACCAACGGAATAAAAGTAGTCCTCAAAATGTAGAAAGCCTCGCGCAAATCCTGCACGTCGGCAGAAATAGAAACTGTTGCCTGAAAAACCGCCGGTTCGAAAACCGCGATCGCGGAATGCTTCCGCTACGGTGGGCAAACGGTCATCAAGGCCATGTTCGCCAAATGCGCCGTGCTCGTGCGGATATCTGCCCGTGACCATGGAAGCGTGCGACGGCATCGTCCACGGGGCGGTGGAAATAGCATTGTCGAAAACCACTCCTTCCCGTGCAACGCGATCAAGATTGGGTGTCGTAGGACGAGAATAGCCATAGAACGAGACGTGATCGGCTCGAAGCGTATCGACCACAATCACCAGAACATTGGGAGTGCCCGGTGCGGCGGCCGCCAAGTGAGAGGTGGCGAGTTTCTCTTTGCCCCACACGCTTCCCCGCACCACCAGCAATGTCAGGCAAAACACTGCAAGAGTGTAGGGAAACGAGCGTTGCCAAACTCGCAGCACTGCGCCAGAGCGCGTCCGGAACCAGCGAGCAAGCACCATCGTAAGGCCTGCAGAGAGCGAGATCACTCCCAGCGGACCGATGCGCCCGGTAATCGAAAGCCAATCCGCCAAGGTCAGAAAAACCAGAGAACCGAGGCAAAATTGCAAGACCGACACCCGAGGCAGCATCCGGCTGAGCAGCCAACCAGCGAGCGCGACCAGCAGGAACAACATGCCGGTCACCAAGGGCGAGATCCAGAGGATTTCAGCTGAAGTCCCCTCGCCTAAGCGCAAATACAACCAGCCATAGCGGAACACGGCGAGCAACAATACCCCTTCCACCAGACCAGCGAGCAGGCCGAGAGAAATCGCTATACGCAGAAACTCGGAAGATCCAAGCGTTGCAAGCTGGTTCTTTACTGACGAGTTAATAGATTGCACAGCCACTGTTGTCTCCTGTGAGTTCATCGCTCTCAGCGATTGTCGGTGTGATTTTCGAGTGGTCCCGAATCCGAGGAGGACACGGGTGCCGGGTTTCGTGCTGGTTGGCTTCTCTCGTGCGCTCGTTCGCCCTGCACCCAAGCCCGGAACAGGTTAAGGATTTTTCCGCAAGTCACGATCAGTTTGTTCCAAAACATCAGAGCAACTCCCACGATGGTTGCAATTCCGGAGGTGACGGCCATGATTTGGTCTGGACCGCCATAAAAAGCAAGCAATTCAACTCTCATGTGACTCCTTCTGCTACTGTGGATTGAGTTAACGAGTACCATCAAAACAAAAACAACGAGGAACAAACGTGAAACATTCAGCGGACGACGATAGTAGTATTGGCTGTTAGTTCATACTGCTGTATGCGCAGGAGTTGCATCGTGATGAGGTATAAGAACCGTGGATTGTTCGTCAGGTAACGCTTCCATAGACGCTTAGGATCCTGTACAAGCCTGTGAAGCCATTGCATGCCAGTTTTCTTCAACCACTCGGGGGCGTCTGCGATCCTCCCGGCATGCATATCGAAGGCGGCTCCCACTCCCAGCATGAGTTTCGTATCCAGTTTGTGCAGGAACTCGGCCATGAAACGTTCCTGCTTGGGGGTGCTGAGACCAACCCAGAAGAGGTCCGGTTTGAGTCTCGCGACTTGGCTTATCAGTTCACACTCCTCTGCCACTGACAGCGGGCGAAAGGGAGGCGTGTAGGTCCCCACTACTTTCAGACCGGGAAAGCGCGCCTGGAGGGCTTGCTTCAGTTCGTCCGCGATTCCAGGTCCGCCTCCATAGAAAAAATGGGTGTACCTTTTCTCAACTGACCTGGCACACAGCTGCAGCATAAGATTGGGCCCGGTCACCTGTTGCATCTGGCGGAATCCGCCTAACCAACCTACCCAAACTGTAGGGCGCCCGTCGGGAATCGTGGTGAGAGAACTGTTGATCACATTTTTCAGATCAGGGCTTTTCTGAGCTTCCATGATTCCCTGTACGCCGGTCACGCAGATATATCCTGCTTCATCTCTGCCGAGATGGCGATCAATGAGAGCGAGAGTCTCCGACATAGTCGTGGGGTTGACACCAACGCCCAGGACGTTCACACGTGTGCTAGCTGATTTCATCGAGTCACCTCAGAACTTGATGCGAAATCGCCAGGTTAGTTCCCAATAAATCCTGCCAAAAGGAGACCAAATGCGGCTTGCTTAATTAGGCTGAACTAGTTTCACAAGCTGGCATCCCCGTCAAATTGGGAAGGGTCCCAGACATTGGGGTCGCCAAGTCTCCTTTCTAGGCTCGGGTCACACGCTTTGTAGTAATACAGCCAACACGGCAGCTTTCTTACGTGAGGAGAACTTCTATTGATAACCTCTCGTTTTTTGGCACCGAGTCCAATGCACTCCAACATGTGTATGCCTTCGCTCCGACACTTACTCAATGCCCAGTGGAGCATGGGTTCGAGGAGCCCTGTATTTCCATCAAGCGTTTGGAAATCGACTAGCCGCATGCGATGCAACCCAAAGCTCGGATTGTCGTTGCGTTGGAAAATAGCGTAGGCCGCAATATCGCCACCGTTATCAGCTGTCACAATCCAGGTTTTGTTCTGCTGCAAGGAGTATCCATAGTGCCATTCCAGTGCCTGCTGACTGCGTACACCCATCAATACAGTTGAATTAACCTTGCGCAAGGCTTGCCAAAACTCTTCGAAGCGAGAATCAATAGAAGTGCATTCACGCAGATTCGCTTCGAGCTCTGGATGTACTTGCTTTCGGGAAAGCGTGTCTTTCAGAAGAAGTCCCCCACCAAGGATGTAGCTTAGTAACGTAACGAGTGGAACCTTCTTCATTGCCAGCCAATTCGCCTCGAAGCCTTGGTAGTTTGTGATCCAGAAAGCAGACCGATCCCACGCACCCACGGGTATCGGCAAAGACTGAAACGCGGCAAATGCCTCAGAAGCCAACGACCCCACGGTAGCATTCAGAAACAGATCGACGCTCTGTTGGGAAAAATACCGTTCTAAGAGCAAGGGAGAGTAGCTCCGATACTCGAACTCGGCCACCCACGAGTGAGCTACTGAAGCAAGCAGCCTACGCCCATCAAGTTCATAAAACAGCGGAATGTTTCCCAGATAGCCGACGATCCTCTGTTTGTCAGCCTCGAGCACCCACCCGATCGGGAACTTCTCATTTTCGCTGTAAGCGGGATTGTTCCACCACAGATGTTTCCATTCCTCAAAACTTTTGACTTGAAGGTTGTAGTTGGATTCCAAGAGCGCAATCGCGGCATAATCCTGATATGAAGCTTCGCGAAGCCTAACGGCTCGTATGCTATTCGACTTACCACGGTCTGCAACAGAAGCAAGAGTCGAACTTTCTCTGAGCGAAGCTGGAGCAGCACAACTGCCCGCATTTGCGCCCGAAGAAGGGTCGCCAGAGTTTTTGGAACTGCGGAGATCGGGCTCTGTCTTTATCACTAGAGTCACTAGTTGCAGTAGTACCGATCACTTCGTAATCCGACGCACTGACGTAAACTGGAAACTCTCTGGCCAGGATCCGCCGCCATGGACTGCATCATTGTCTGCAGATCTTGCAACACATGCCGGATCGTGTGACCTTCAAAAACATCCGGATTGTATTGGGCTCGGCCCACGATTTCGTCCATTCCATTGATGAAGGCGAGATACAGATCCCACACCGCTCCGCCACTCGACGCGTCCATGGAGGTGACCCGCCATCCTTCGACTTCGGCCGCCTGTGGTTGCATAGAAATTGCGACCTTGAAAATCGCGCGGCTCGAAGTACCGTTGATATGTAGCTCCTTTGCAATAACCTCGAGCGGCACATCATCATAGGCCATGGCTTCGGCGGTCGCGTTTTTCACTTGCAGGAGCAATTCGCGGATCGACGGATCATCTTGTAAATTGATGCGAAGAGCGACAGGGTTTAGAAAATACCCAAGCAATGATGCGACTTCCGATCTTTTTCTGCCGGCCTGGGATGGTGTGCCGATGATGACGTCCGTCTGCGAAGTATAGCAATAAAGAAGACTAGCAAAGCTTGCCAAGAAGACCACAAACAATGTCACCCCTTCGGACCTGCTCAACTGCTTTATCACTTCTGTTAGCAATGGACTCAGCCGGAAGGCTTCGATCTCACCTCGATATGTGTTAACCGCTGTTTCAGGATTATCAGTCGGCCAATGAAGCGCCGGGGGTTCTCCTGCCAGCCGTTTCCGCCAATAGGCTAATTGCCTCTCGATTTCGTCCTCCGTTAACCAGTTGCGTTGCCAGAGCGCGTAATCGGCGTACTGAATAGGCAGTTCGAGGAGTGGGGAACACTTGCTTTTGAAAAATGCTGCATACAAGACGGCTAATTCTGACGGCAGCAAGCGGTAGACCGAGATCCCATCCACAATGCTCAAATGAGCGACTACAGAAAGGCGATAGTCGGTCGTCCCGGTTCTTATTAACGTGAAGCGCAACAGCGGACCTCGATTTAGGTCAAATGGACGCTGTGCCTCTTCAGCAGTAACGCGCAGCACCTTCTCCTCGAGCCTCTCGCCCAAAAAGCTCCGCAGGTCCACGAACGGTAGCCTGATTTTCGGCGCAGGTGGATGTACGACCTGCACAAAGGAACCGTGACTGATGTCATAGGTTGTGCGCCAAATCTCGTGCCGGCGAATGATTTCAGTGAGAGCTCGCTCCAAGGCTGTCACATCAATGCATCCACCCGTCATTCGAATAGTGAAACATTCGTTATAGATGGAAGGCATGTGTCGCCTGCCGTTCTCGCGAAGCAAGAGCTGTTCCTGAAACAGGGAAACAAGCGCGGGCTTACAGGCAGGTCGAGCAGTAATAGCGCCGGGGGCTCTTAATTTGTGTGAGATCTTCCCGGACACATATGCTTGCATTAAGGTCCGTTTAGCTTCAGAAAGATGCGTTTTGGCTTGCACGGAACGGGTGTCACCCATGCCGGTCGCTAGATTCTGTTCTTTGCCTGCCAGTTGGTTCATCGCGTCAGCATCCGCGCTATGCAGTTTGCAATCGATGTTCTTCAATGTTCGGTACTTGATACCTGAAAGGTAACAGGCAACGCTGTGAGCCCGCGAAGCCCAAGGTTATTTCGCCAAACCAGGCGCCCCCGGTGCAATTGCAGATTACGCAGACGGCGAATGATTGCCTCGAAGGCTTGTTGACCTTCAACGCGCGCGAGTGCCGCGCCGAAGCAAAAATGAGCGGCATATCCGAAGGCGAGGTGCCGGTTGTCGCTCCGAGTGATGTCGAAGCGATCGGGATCAGGGAAGCGATCTGGATCGCGATTCGCCGCGGCCATCACCGCCATCACAGCTTGTCCTTTCCGTATGGCTCTCCCACCTAACTCCACATCTTCCGGCGCCAGACGCCCTGTGTGTTGACTGGGACTCTCGTAACGCAGCATTTCTTCGACGGCCGATGGAATTAGTGAAAGATCTCGCTGCAAGCGGTTCATCTCTTCGGGATTTCGCAACAGGGTGAGCATACCGTTGCCGATCAGATTGGTCGTGGTTTCCAGACCGCCGACCATGGTGACGATACTCGTGGCCACAATTTCTTCATCGCTTAAGCGATCGCCATCAACTTCCGCCATCATGAGGGAGTGAACCAGGCCTTCGTGCGGGCGCTCCTTTTGGCGTCGGATGGTATTCTTAAAATAAGTGGTCATATCCTGCACCGTGCGCAGCATCCGCGGAGCATGTTCGGGATTGTGCTGGAAATTGCCTAGCATCTCCGCGAAGTTGGCAGACCACGCTTTTAGCTGGTGCCGGTCCTCTAACGGGACGCCCAACATTTCAGCTGTCACAATGGCTGGCAGTGGTTCAGCGAGATCGCGAATGATGTCCATCTGACCGCGGTCCTGAACGTCGTCCAACAGTCGACTGACGATGTCCTGAATATGGGATTGCAACACTGCAACGCGAGCCGGACTGAAAGCTTGCGACGCCAAGCTCCGCAACCGCGTATGCGCAGGCGGATCCATGAATAGCATCTGTTTCACCATCAGTTGGGCGATGGGAGACATCTCGGATAGTCCGGCGGCACTGAGTTTTTCCGGCGTGTGTGTTCGTTCCGCTGAGAAGGTGTGCAGTACATGAAGTACGTCTACATACCGGGTCACGACCCAGGTGTGGAGGAACGCATCCCAATGGACCGGAGCTTCTGTGCGCAAGCGACGAAACAAAGGGTACGGATTAGCGAGCACCTCCGGGTCAAGGAGGTGATAAAGACTTAGTGCGCTTGTTCCCTCGCTTCTCGCGCTCGCGCTGCCCGGGGATATTGATGTGCTCATAGGCTGCTTTGTTCGGTGTTCAGAGCAAGCAATTTGCGAGCCTCGGCTTCGCTCATAGCCTCGACCTTTGCCTCAACGAGCCGCTCAACTTCGGCCGAGAGCGCTTCAACGGTGGGACAATCAAACAGGCGCAATAGTGGAAGTTCTATGTCGAAACTTTCTCGCAGGCGAGTGATGACTTGTGTTCCGAATAATGAACTACCTCCCAAGAAAAAGAAATTGTCGTTGACCCCGATGTCATCGATTCCCAACAGCGAGACCACGATCTCGGCCACCCGCTGTTCTATTATGGTTCGGGCGCGAACGAAGACTTCATCCCGCAGGATGTTCTGATCGCAAGGCACAGGCAATGCAGGGCGATTTACCTTTCCATTTGCTCCGATGGGAATTGCGTCTAGCGCCACAAAAGTGGAAGGGATCATATAGGTCGGTAATTCTCGGCCGAGGAAATCGCGGATTTCGCTTACTGTGGGAGCACTACCTTGCGGCACGATGTAAGCTATAAGCCGCCTATCGCCCATACCATCCTCAGAAGCAACAACAACAGTCTCGCGCACTGCCGGGTGTCGATCGAGGACGCCGATGATCTCATTCAACTCGATCCGGTAGCCGCGGACCTTCACTTGGTCATCTAGACGTCCATGAAACGCAATCTGTCCGTCTGGTAGACGGCAGCCCAGATCTCCGGTGCGGTACAGGTGCGTCCCGGTTGTGGAACTGAAAGGATCACGCGGAAAGCGTTCTGCGGTCAATTCCGGATCGTTGAGATATCCACGTGCGACCGATGCGCCCGCGAGGTAAATCTCCCCGATTTTCCCGCTGGGCACTGGCTTCATGTTGCTATCGAGAATGTGGACTTTGGTGTTATCAATAGGGTAGCCAATGGGCGGCAGGCGGTCCGCGTTGGCAGTGGAAAAAACCGCTGCCGAAGTCGCAACTACGGTGCATTCCGTAGGCCCATAATTGTTGACTAGAGGGAACGGCAGATTGACCGGTGGATAATGGTGCAAAGTGTCGGCGCCAGTGAGTAGAAAACGAAGCCTGATCTCTGCCGGCCATGGCAATTTTATCATGCGTTCCGCTAACGGAGTTGGAACAAACGAGATCGTGATTTCTTCATTATTTAGCCAGTCGCGCAGCATCTCGGGGTCACTGCGCGTTTCGTCATCGACCAAATGAACGCTGGCTCCAGCAACCAGATGAGGCCAGAACTCCCACACTGCCGCATCAAACCCAATTGAGGCCAACTGACTGGCGCGATCGTCAGCCGTAATGCCAAACGAGCGATTGTGCCAGTGGATTAGGTTGAGCAGGTTGCCATGGGTGATTGCCACCCCTTTTGGTGTCCCGGTTGATCCCGAGGTGTAAATCACATAGGCGAGGTGCTCTTCTGTCAGATGAATCGGAACCGGCTCAGGAGAGCAGCGAGCAATCTGATCGGCATCACGCTTTAAGTCAACTAGAGAGTGTGCGTTTCCGGCAAACGAACCGAGGACATTTGAATCGCCCACGACTACGGAAACCCGCGCGCCAGTTAACATCGCATTCAAACGATCTGGTGGCGTTTTGGGCTCAATGGGCAGGTACGCGGCGCCAAGCTTCAGGATCGCCAAAGCTGCCACCGGAAAAGCAAGCGTACGCTCCAGGCATATTGCCGCCACGCTCCCCGAGGCCAGCCCGAGGTGATACAAGTGATGCGCCAATTGGTTTGAATGCGCATCTAATTCGCTATACGTGAGACGATCAGAACCAACTCGTACTGCCAAAGCGTCTGGAGCGAGTGCAGCGCGGTTTTGCACCAATCCCGGAACGCATGCAGATGGTATGGCGTCCGGCTCTACGCTGGGACTAAGCAACTGCTTGTGCATACTTGACAGCTTTCCAAGACAAAACTGGTAAAGGCCAAGCCGATTATTCGTTCGGACAGAAGAGGCGCGCCCTCGCCCGTGTCTTTTAAGTGAATTGCGGATGGGGCCCATGTTGCACCGGCGAATTTAAATCGCCAGCTTTGATATTGTTTCTTTGGGGGAGAACCGATCAAAGGTTCGGTGCTTCGGCCGGGCATCTCTGTTCAAGGTACTCCAACAGCAGTTTGTACCTTGTGAACACCCAAGCGATACGGCGTCCGCCGAAGGCGACAGCGGGGAGGGGCTTTCGGACAACAATGCCGCCGTGCGAACGCGCTATTTCCAGTTCTGCTTCCAGATCATTTACCTCATAACACAAATGGTGCAGCCCACCGCCGCTTCTGGCAAGGTTTGAGACCGGGCAGTTTTCTGCGGCCGGCTCAATCAGTTCGACAGCTGGGCCTGGCGTACTGGGCCGCATAAATGCCACTGATACCTCTTGCAGCGGGTCATAAATTATTTCTGAATCTGGCTGCGCTCCGATGGATGCTGCAAATCCTTCCAGAACAGGGCGGATTTGCGGAACCACAATTCCAATGTGATGTAGGAGTGCTCCACCTCCTATACTTGCTGTCTGTGCCATGTTCGCGGTAACGGTGGCGTTCATAATCTAAGCCGCAAAAATGCTGAATGAGAGCTGTCTATAGACTCGAATCGCCGTCAAAACAACAGGGATCCCAGATCTGAGGATCGAAAAGAGCTTGAGCCAGTGTGGCATTGTTCGCTTTGTAGAAGTAAAGCCAGGACGGCAGGTCGCGCCGGTAAGGGGCCAAACCCTGCAGTATTTCCTGCTTACGGTGAGCGAACCCAATCGCTTCTAACATGTGGACCCGCTGCTCACGACATTTATCCAGACCCCATGCGATCAAAGGAACCAGCAATTCTGCTCTGCCGGAGAGCGTCTGAAAATCGACCAGCCGAACTCGGGTAAGACCGAAGCCCGGACTATCCTGGCGGCAGAAAACAGCGTAAGCAATTAGTCCAGATCGATCCTCAACCGTTGCCAGCCAGGTCCTCCCCAAGGACATGTCAGATTGGAAGTGCCAGTCCAGGATTTCGCGTGAACGCGTTGCCATTAGTCGGCCGCAGCTCTGCCTCACCGCTTCCTTCCAGAACGCGTCGAAACGTTCATCGAAATAATCATAAGTGCAAACGCGGCAACAATCAGACGCCTGGGTGGGCTTTCGGTTAACTATCGAGTCTTTGAGCTGCATAAATCCACCCACAGGGATACTGACGATACTCGCCATGGGAACTTTTCTTGTGGATAGAACTCTGTCGATAAATCCGCAATAGTCCGTAATCCAATACACGGCGCGGTTCCAGTCGCCTACAGGAGCCTGGGTCGCCCGAAATACCCGGTAGGCCTGAGCGGCCAGAAAGTTGGCGGTCGTATTGAGCAACAGCTCAACCTGAGGTTGGCGGTAGAAGCGGCCAATCAAGGGAAGCGAATAGTTGCGGTAATTTGGATCAACCGCCAGACCGTGACTAGCTGCTGCGATTAGGTAACGGCCTGCATAGTCGTATTTCCGAGGAATGTTGCCGAGGTATCCCACAATCTCACTATCAGCTTCAACTACCCAGCCGATTGGCCAATCCTGGATACAGTTGTATGTTGGATTGGCGGTCCAAAAGTGCTCCCATTCCGTATGACTTTTGATCGGCAAGCCTTGCCGCGACGACAACCTGCTGATTCCTGGGTAATCATCAAAGCTCGCCTCACGGATTACGACTCCCGCTTTGATCGGAGCGTATTCCTGCTCGTGTGTTCTAGGCTCGGTGTACATGGACGATTAGAACGAAAGATTCAAAATCAGATCTGACTTGTTTCAGCGCCAATGTCTTGAAGGTCTTCGGCAGAAGAGCGTATGGCCCATTCAGCCTCTGTTTGTGGCGACTGTCCATCAGCCAGGGAAATCAATTTGATCCCCCTGGGAAAGGGATACGGCTTATCAAGAGTCCACATAAAGCTCTGGGCTGCCGAGTTGAATGTAAAGCCTGAATTCAGCCAAAAATCGAGACAGGGCTTGTTCTTTGTTGTCGGTATGTACGTCGCAATCAACTCCTGCAATCGGCGAGAACGACAGTATTCGACAGTTACAGCCAGCATTGCTCTTTCGATATTCCTACCCATCACCCGGCAGCTCAGGATGAAATCGCTGATATGCGCACTGTTGCCGTCGATTTCAATGCCGACGATCCCGGTCAGACCAGAATCACCGCATCGATCTTTTACTCGGAACGTCCAGAACCGGGCGTTGTGTTTCTCCGACCACTGCAACACTTGCACGTCGGTCATGCGCCGAGTGGTGAGGTTCATCTGATTAGTCTTGTTGAAAAGTTGCACAAATCGCGGAAGGTTCACATCGTTGAGATTTTCAACCGTTATCTGCGTGTCCAATGATAAGAGCCACTGTTCTTCCGAATCGAATGTCTGCCGTAACCGCGCGCGTACCTTCTCTGAACTATAAGAGGTCGTCCTCAGGCCATCTTCCTCGGTGGTATAAGGCATGTCGAAGCAGGCCATCTGCAAGACATACGAAGCGAATGAGGTTGGATCGGTTGGCCATTCGGGTACGTAGACCTCAGGCAAGGATTCGCGTACGCGGGCGCGCTCCATCGGATTGTCATCAATAAACACAATCGACTGCAACCCGATGTTCAATTCCTCTGCCAGCTCGGAGATGTTGGCTGCCTTATCCTTCCAGTTGATGCGCCAGGCCGCGAGGTCCCGAGCTTTAAGCACCATCTCCGGATGTAGATGGATAGCCTCCAACGCTAGCGCTTCCTCATTCTTACTTGCCACTGCCAACAGCACACCGCTGTTAGACAATAACTTCAGCGCTCTTTGGAAATCGGCAAACGCCTCACCAACATAGTCATGTCCGCCAACCCGCACGTTCTGCCAACCACAATCCCCGACAATACCGCCCCATAAAGTGTTATCTAGGTCCAAGACGATCAGCTTTTTCGATCGCCCCAGCAGCCCAGAAATCCCGGCTTTGATATCGCGAACGGCTTCCTCAAAAACTTCACTTGTAAATGGAGTCTTTGTTAGATACCAGAGTTTCGGGGAGAAGCACTTTCGACCGCCTGCACCCACCCATTCTTGCGCATCCAGGAGGTGGACTCCACTGGAGGAAGCGACCTCCTCCGCCAGTTGAAGGTTCATTCGCATCAGTGCGTTCTTGACCCGGCCCTTCCGCAGATCGGTTATCGAGCGGCGGTGGTAGTAGGGTGGAAGCACCCAGGAGGCGAGAAGTAGAGCGCGGAATTTGCTAGCGCCAGCCCGCACCCGCTCCGCAAAGCCGTGTACTTCATCCCTCAATTGGCCGTCGTCCACCGCCTCGCCGTTCAGAAGACGGTTGAAACTCGGTACCGCCCTATCCGCCAGCGTCCACACGAACGCGAAATCGGCTGTCAGTCCGGGTATGCTTAGAGCACCGACTCCTTGGCCAAACTCCGCAGTTTCGACTGTACACAATGGTTCCCTTGCGTCGTTGCTAAGCAGGTGCGCCAAGTTCTGGATATTAAAGTCCGAGATGAGTAATAGTTTCAATTAACCTTCCTGAGCTGGAGTTGATATCAACCGTTTTCCGACGACTAAGATCCCGTTCTTGTACGATGTTGAACAAGGTCAAAGATGTAGGTAGCTAAGGAGCTGATGGTTCGGAAGTGGCCGTTTTCCAGTGAGAAGGGATCGTCCTGCGTTAAGTCGACCTTGAATACATAGCGTTCTTCCAGTTTCTGTTCCATAATGACAATCAGGTTCGCCACCCCGAGGGAATCGAGTTTTCCCTCACTCCCGAAGAGGGCGGTGTCAAGTGATGGTTGCAGTTGCTGCTCTTTCGGAAGTTGCGGGTTTAATTCCGTGATTGCCGCGTAGATAATTCTGACTGCTTCCTCGAATTTGTCAGCTGTGCCACCCGGATCAAGCGTAGCAGGATCAATTGTTTCCACACCCATTGTTTCTGGCCTCCCATAATGAGAATAAACCTCCGTTTGTGATCCTGGTCAGAGTTGTGCGCGCGCTGATTGACTCGAACACGCGTTCCAACTTAGCCCAGTGCTGAGACTGATCGATTTCCCAGCTATGCATGTACAAATGAGCGATGCCGCCATGAACCTCTACATCATCCAAGGCGTGCATGAAGTGTGTATCCCATTCAGTGGCGCAGTCATAAGTTCGGAAGTAATTTCTCGCCCCGGCCAGATTTCCCTCCAGCAACGCATGCCGGATCTGTATGTACACGCTGTGATTGCCCGCGTGAGTACTGACACCCCAATAAAACGGGTTCTTTGGAAAGCTGGTTACGTTCAGCAGACAGGTGCGTGCACCCAGAAAACCAGCTTGCTTAACCATCGCAGCCAGCTTGCCGTTGAACTTGCCGCGCGGATAACAAAAACTAACGACAGCTCGGCCCACCTCGTCTTCAAGCCAAGATTTCCCATCACGTATCTCGGCCCAAGCTTGATGGGGTTGCAAGAATCGCAGTGGCGTATGGTTCATCGTGTGCCCACCGACTTCGAAGCGGCGTGCGATCTCCTGTATATCAGAGGATCTCATCACGGGACGCTCCGCATTCTTAGACGGGATGTAGAAGGTCGCCGCCAAACCGTATTTCTCCAAGAGTTCGGCGGTCCTGACATCTGTAGAGTGACCGTCATCAATGCTAATAGTGACGTATCGGTTCATTGTTTTGATGAAATCAAAGGTAACGTCCGAGCTTCGATATCAAGCCGCCGTCTGAGATGGAATTAACGCACGTGCCTCAACTTGTGTTCGGATCCATTCGTAGGTAGGAACAAGACCCTGCCGCAGGGTGATAGAAGGTTCCCAGCCGAGCACAGTCCGAAGTTGGGTGTTGTCGCTATTGCGTCCGCGAACGCCCTGGGGACCCTGCAGGTTGTGAGTTTTGGAGATAGATTTCCCAGCGATCTCTGCCACTATGTTCACCAATCCATCGATAGTGACCAATTCATCGGTGCCCAAATTGAGTGGTTGACTGTAATTGGAGGCCATGAGCCGGATAAGCCCCTCTACACAATCGTCCACGTACATGAAAGAGCGTGTCTGTTGCCCATCGCCCCACACCTCGATGTCGCCTCCGTCGGCCGCCATGGCGACCTTTCGGGAGATTGCGGCAGGCGCTTTCTCCTTACCACCTTCGTAGGTTCCCAGCGGTCCATAAACATTATGAAAGCGCACGACTCGCGTAGAGAGACCATAATCATGCGAATAGTATTTGCACAGCTCCTCGGCAAAAAGTTTTTCCCACCCGTAGCCTGGCTCCGGATCCGCAGGATAAGCATCCTCCTCGCGCAGCGGGAGTACGTCGGCACTCTTTTGCTTCGATTGGGCATAGACACATGCAGATGACGAGAACAGAAAGCGTTTCACCCCATTCTGCCGGCTGGCATCGAGCATGTGCGCATTAATCAAGATATTATTGCGCGCGATGTCGGCGTGATAGGCGGTGATGTAACCGATGCCGCCCATGTCGGCAGCCAGGTTATAAACCTCATCGATACCTTCGCAGGTTGCCTGCAAACAATTGTTATCATAGCGAAGATCGAGAATTGCGAACTCGTCTGCGGCACTCGGTTCGAACTCTGGTTGCTTGATATCGACGCCACGCACCCAGTATCCGTCGGCCTTAAGTCGCCGCACCAAATGATGTCCGATGAATCCACCCGCCCCTGTTACCAATATTCTCTTAGTCACCTTAGTGTCCTTTCATTCAGTTATTTTGCAGGATTGGCTTCGTGCGAACTTACGTGCTGAGCCGAATTCGCATCTGCCCCAGCAGTCACCGGGCCGGATTCTGATTCTTCCACCTCGGTTAAGCCGGGGTCCTCGTAGTTGTACATAGGCTTGCGTACCAGATAGAGCAGTTTGTGAAGCAAGTCAGCGACCGGTGAGAAATAAGCCAGATAGCTGAAAAACGGCGATCGAAACGGCACCCGGCACAACCTGTCGGTCACGCTCGGTTGCAGGTAGAAACGAGGACCAATGAATGGTTTGTAGTCTTGACTGAACTCAATTTCTTCGAGCTTGGGCAGTCGTTCCTCTTTTCGATCGATGTACTTGAGGTAGTACACGTCAAGCGGATTGATTTGCATAAGCCGGCAAACCGCCACGTCAGTTGCCAGAATACTTTCGGCAACCATGATCCAGTTCAGATCCACAACGTCTCCGACCATAGGGCCATTATGGTTTAAGCCGTAACGACCATCCACAACCGCCATGTTGGCGCGAATGTTTTTGTTTACCTCGTAGATCACTTTTTCAAAGAACGGGTGAAGTTTCAGGCGTACCGTTGGTTCAGGTATGCACCCCCACTGATTCTTGACGGCCACGCTCATCTGCGTGTTCATGTGTACTTTGGGAACCGGCACTGTGATGAACTGATCGACTTCGTGTAGGAGCATCGTGGGAAGGAGCAACTCGAACGATCTGCCCTTGTAGTCGAAATGAACCGGCTCTTTCGGAAAAAAACTGAGATTTACCGCACGGATGCCATACTTGTTTTCCAGCGCGTTGATCCCGGTCTTCTCGAAAACTTCGCTAATGTTGAACCGGTTGTAACCGCCGGAATCTGCTTCACCCACAATGATATTGTCCGTGTAGTCCTTCAGGGCGATCACCAGCGATTCCACGCATGCCGGGTTCGTCATTACGCCTTTGCGAAAAACCGGAAAAGTCAGATTGGGCTTAAAAAAGACGGTATCCCCAGCCTTAATTCGCGATCCAAAGCGGACGTACTCCAGTCCCTTCCGGATCTGCTCCGTATAGCCGTCGCGCAAGTCGGAAATGTAGATGCGAGGACTCATGCCGTTAAACCCGTGGCGCGTCCCTAACTTGCTCGGCCGGAATCTCCGTGGTGTAACCTGGCTCGCGACGCTGACCGGCAACCCGCTGGAAAATGTCAACCAGCAATTGCCGGCCGTGACTAGGGCTGTACCGCGTATCGATTAAATGGCGAGCGCAGTGTCCCATTCGCAAGATCATCTCGGGATTTGCAAGCAGAAAATCGGCCTTATCGGCCAGGTCTTTTGCATTCCCAACTTTGTAAAGCAGTCCGTTCTTGCCGTCCTCGACAATGTAAGGAATTGACCCTAAGTCAGCCGCGACCACTGGCTTGCCGCAGGCGAAAGCTTCCAAGATAGAGATCGGCATCTGCTCGTAACATTCAGACGGCAAGATGAGGAAAGCGCTGTTGCGCAAGAACTCCTGCTTGGACTCGTCGCTTTTGAATCCCACGAATTCAATATTCTGAATCCCGCGCTCCTGCACGTACTGCCGAAGCTCGGCTTCCACTGGTCCGCGTCCGGCAATCTTTAGCTGTCGGTGCGGCAACATTTCAAAGGCCCGAAGAAGTGTCCACAAACCCTTTTCATGAGCGATTCTGCCGAGGAATGCCGCATAGGAGCCGACCTCGGTGCTCGGTTTAACTTTGCTTGCATCGATATAGTTCGGCGTTATGTAAGTCCTCTCTGCGGGGACGCCTGCCTCTACGAATTTTTTTTGCGCAAATGGTGTAAGGAACAGGTAAGCGTCCACCTTGCGAATGGCGCCCATCATCCTGAAAAGTGCAACCGAGGCGGCATAGAGAGAACTCAGCTGATAGCTTTCTTTGTAGCAACGCTGCGAAATGGTGTGAAAGAAATTGCCCTGAATGCACCGCTCGCAGATATCGCCATTTGCGAAGAACAAGCCGTTCGGACAAATCGGCCTGAAGTCCGAAAATTTCTGCAAAATCGGCACTCGCATCTCGTGTAATGCATGGACGATAGCCGGCGACATCAACGGGTAGAAGTTATGGAGGTATACAAAATCGGGAGCGAATTGCTGGACAATTTCACGCACCTCCTCTCCCGCTCTGCGGTTGTACAGTGTGTTGGCCGCAAAGCCTAGCTTTTTCCCCAGGGTTGGTGTGTCAATATCTCGGTTGTGCTTGGTGTAGAAGAAAACCTCGTCAGTTCGTTCGAGATATTCCTTTTCTTTCAAGGCGATCCAATCAGCCCCACCAAACTGCTGATAGAAATTGTGTATTAAGAGAATTCGCATCGCGGATTTAGCTTTTCAAATAAGTCGTTAAGGAGAAGAAGGCCAAATGCAGAGTTAGCTGTATGCGTTAGCTGTTGCCACACGGTAACCGCTTGGCACCTTGCTTTGTCGTCTCAGAAACTCAGCGCAACCAAGGGCAGCAAAATAGATGAGGGGCGCGTGCCAGCTAAGGTCGGTATTGAAAAACGCATGCACGCTAAGTACGCCGATGATTCCAATGCTCTCCAGTGCGAGTTGCCGCTCATTCGCACCGAGGGACGGATTTCGTACAGCTCGGACCAGAATTACCCAGGTCAATAACAACGCCAGGATGAAAGGAATCAACCCCCAGAAACTTGTTCCGATGGCCACCTCAAGAAAGTCATTGTGCAGTGTCGAAGCGCCCCCACGACCCAACGTGGCCAACACGGCGAATCGTCCGCCCGCATAAGCTCCAAGGCCTGTCAACGGATGCTTTATAATCATGCTCCAGGCTAGGCTCCAAAATTCTCCGCGACCGTTTAGGGAATCCAATGCCAATTGTTGTTCAGGAGTATCGCGTTCCAGGAAGGTACGCACCACCCCAGCACTGAGAGCCATCATCGCTAGCCCAATAAAAGACGTGCTGGCCCATATCCGCTTAGAAAGTAAAAACACCAGCGCAGTCCCTACGAGGAAACCTCCGATGGAATTTCGAGTCTGGGCTGCCAGCATTGTGATAAACGAAAAAGCCAGCAATAGCACGTACCAGGACCGATTGACGGTCTCTCGATCCAGTCGCCAGATTCTAGCCACCGCGACCGCGCTAAGAGCTGCCGCCGTAGTGCCGAGATCGTTCCAGTTTTCAATGGGAAACACGCCTTCAAGACGATGGGTCGGCGGCTCAAACGCTAACTGAGGCATAAGGACCGCTTCGACCCAAACCAACACCATCCCTGCGCCGTACACGAACCAAACCCAGTCCATTACTGTCTTATATTCGCCGGCCGTCCTCACCATCACCAGAACTGTCGCTAACAAAGCAATATCCATAAAGTATTCGAGTGAGTGATAGAGCGTCCACGCGGGAAACACCGACCAGACTGACGAGATTGTACAAACCACGGCATAGGCCGTGAGCAACGCTATCAGCCCGCGATAAAGGGAAGGCAACCAGTCAGGACGCTTCAGAGTCAGCCGGTAGAGGAGCACTGCCACAATGATCGCTTCAGGGCCAATGCGGAAAATTGCCCAGGCCTCCAGAGGGCTCTCCCTAGCTTCCGGCACGTCTCGGACCCGGAATACCATCTGGCTGATGTAGGCTAGGAGCAGTAACCAGTGCCACCAGCGCACCGAAGCTCGAAGCTCGCGAAAATTTGCTCGAGCCTGCCTAATTCCTAAAAGAAACAAGATGGTGCAGGGAACTACCAGCAGCGCGGCTACAAAGATCACGATCGAGCCATCGAATGGGCTCGAGATTTGATCCGCCAACCTCAACATTGTCGCGATCGCCAGCACCGATAACGCCCCCACTCCGGCCACCACTAATAGAGTTCGGTGCCAAGAGGCTGACGAATGCGCGGTTAATGCACCGTTTGAAGAATTATCCAGCATACTCAATTAGTAAATCCGACTAGGTCAGCGACCCTCTTGGAGGGCCCGAAGGACGCCGTTGAAAGCAGGTTTGGGGCTGAAATTCTCATCGAACAAGAGCGGCGCTTCCTCATGAAAGCGCTGCTCAGAAACCTCCGCCATGTGGGCGTAGCGGATGCCGTCCGCTGTTCCCCAGGTACTGAAGGCGGTGCAATTGCTATCTTTGAGGCAGGTGTGCAGAACGTTGTAGTAAATGTCTTCTTGCTGTCGAAGTGCTTCCGGAGTAGGCCCGGGCGCAGGTAAGTAGACGTCCATCTCCGTGACTTGCACTTGCACACCCACCGATTTTGCTTCTGCCAGATACCATTTGAACTCATCGATATAGCTTGGGCGCAGAATACCAGATTGCAGATGCATTTCGATTCCTGCTACATCAATGGGCACTCCTTTGGACTTGAGGCGTCGAACTAAGTCAAAAAATTCTTGTGCTTTGGGCTTATTCACGCCGTCGTGGCCGAATGTATCGTTGAGAAGCAATTGCACATTGGGATTGGCTTCGCGCGCGTAACGGAATGCTTTAGCAATGTAGTCCTCCCCTCCGAGCACCGAGGACCAGCACCCGTTGTGGCTCGGGTTTGTGGGTTCGTTTACAACTTCCCATCCGTAGAACATATCCCCGCCATGTCGCACGATGGTCTCTATCCGGTTCTTGAGAAGTTGATCCATTTTGTCTTGAGACCAGCTGCGGCAGCTCTCCTTAAACCAATCCGGCCCCAGACCGCTACGGTACACCAGAGCTACCCCGAATAGCTTCATATTGTGCTCTTTGGCGAAGCGCATCTCGCGGTCCATGGCATCAAAATCAAACCCCGCAGGCTGCGGCTGTGTCCCCGGAAACATCACAATGGAAATGCCCGAGTTGTATTGCGTTCCCAGCAGGTGCATATAGGTCGGGTTCTTCCAGGCCCGGCCTTGCAGCGTAGTACCCACCCAGAAGTGCAAAGGATCCGCGTACTGACGGAGAGATTCCTCCGACTGTCGTGCGGGTTGCTGCTGAGCGCGCACGACCCGACACACCATTGCCGACAAACTGCAGAAGGCTACCACTGCGAGCGCAAGTCGTCTGACTGAGAGGGAAAACGATCTAGAATTGCTCAAAACCATGGAACTATGCCGACACCGAAACTGTAGCTTCTCCGGATGAGCCTTCCTCGTATCCCATGCGAAGCAGAGTGGGACCGGTCCATTCCTCGATGAGGCGCACATGGGACTCGCTGAGTTTGGCTCGCCATGCTCCAATGGCTCCTTTGCGTACAAAGCGCCCATCTTCTGTCTCAACGGTATGGGTCCGAATAAGTACCTTTTTATCTAGCTTCACGCCGGAACGTTTGACACTCTCCTCCTTCGCACGCATCCGGTCCAAGGAATTATTTGCGATTGCTGCAAGGACCTTGTCCATGTCGTAGTTGCATTCCAGAAACTTCAGAATTGCGGAGACGGTCGCTTCCGTATTTTTCCGCATATCTTCGAAGCGAATCACCAGCAGATTTCCATTCCCGGCTAACGGCGAATCCATCCATGAATTCACATGGTTCTGCCACGAGCCTTGGTGCGCACACTTTCCTCTCAGAAAGGTATCGACATAACCGTCAAATCCACGGCCCTGGCAATAGTACGACCCCATGCCGTTTATGCTGTCGACTGCATAAGCCGACAGCAGAACATCGCGCACATCGCGGACGAGATAGATTGCTTTCTTATAAACCCGTCGATACGGCTCGTGGGTCTTAATCAACCGTCCCCCATTGCGAAGGATAGGTTGAACGTTCGTCTTCATTCCAATTTCTGGAATCACATCGTGAACATTCAGAAACTCTGCAGTGTTGCCAGTAAAAATTTCGAGCAGAACGAAACGCAACCATGTGCTCCCTGACCTCCCAAAGGATGCGAGGTATACATCTTGCGGCTTGAGTCCACGGTGTTGCCAAATGGTAAGAGGCTCACGCAATTTCGTGCGAGCTAATCTATAACGCAGATGGCGAAGCTGAGAAATCATGCGGCCGGCTCCTTTTGCTACTTAGTAAAGTCTTTGTAAATTGAGGTTCGCGCTCGCGTCAGGACACAACTTCGGTTTCACGATAGGCATCAGGAAGCGGGCTAGCCTTATTCAAAGAGAGCAAACGACGAAGGGACCATAACGAGACTGTCAAGATGCATACATCGGCAGTGATGATTCCGATCATCACTCCTGAAATTCCAAGTGCTCGCGTCGCGGGGATCGCAACTGCGAAGAAAGCCAGGGTTGCAACAAAATTTGCAGCGCAGACCCATTTGGGAAATTTCATCGCACGTAACACGATCGTCGGCCCACAGGAAATGCACCACACTAGTGACTCAATTACGAAAAGTGGCAACAAGTACATGAGTTCTCGGTACTTGCCTCCATACATCAACTGGAAGGCTATTGTCCTTAACGACATCATCACGATCCAATAGGCGATTCCCGCAGCAAGAAAAATTAGAGAGATATTGCGGCACATCACCATCGTATCCTTACCCTGTTCCTGAGAGCCCGAAGCATAAGGGAGGATGAGTACGGAAAGAGCACAGAAGGTCTGTATAACGGGTGCGGAAATATTCATTAGGGCCTTGAGTTGAGCAGCGCCGACTGTACCACGCAACCAGGCGATCAGCGGAAAGCACGCATATGCTGGAGCCCAGCCCAATACAGCGCTTAACATCGCCCAGCGTCCATAATGCCAATGGTCGCGCCACGTCGAACTGAGTTCCGCTCCCTGCGACTTCCAATTCACATAATTGCCCAGTCGAAAGAGCAAGAACAAACTGCTTACCAGCGCGCCCGCACCCATTAATCCGAAAGCAAGAAACGCAGACAGGCGGGTTCGCAGCAATGCCAGTCCGGCGATAATCACCACGGAATAAATGCCCGCCCCTAGCACCGCTGGTCCGGGGGATAGTCGAATGTAGTAGCTGCGCCTCGCCAGCCCCAGCAAAAGTATCAAAGGCGCCGCTAATGTGAGCCCGACGAATGCGCTCTGCAGCGTGCCCATCTGTAGCCGGGCGGTGATCACCGCCGAAATCCCTAGCAAGACCATGACGATCACTGAGAGGCCGGCATGGATCCAGAACAATGCCTTCAGATATGACCCGTGCCTGTCTACGGCCATCGCACCGCCATAGACAGACATCGGTTCGAGCACGATCGATTGGTAAAGCACAGTTAACAGCAGAAAAACGCTAAACGCGAGTGCGAACGCTCCGTATTCGTCTGCCGTGAGCCAGCGCGCAAGAAGAATGCTAGTCAGGAAATTACAACCTGAAATAAGCCCGTACTCGAGGATGGTCAAACCGCCTTTTGTGCCCCAGGAGACGGCCGAGGAGAAGTTAATTTTTGTAATCGAAGACAGTGGTTGCCTATTTTCGCGGACGCCTGAGGACTTGCCAAAGTGCGATTGAAAGGATCGGGGGTAACTCTGATTACGCTGTCGTGTTCTTCAGTGCTTCCTGTGCCCTGCCTTAGGAAGCAACCTCGATGTAATTCCGTTCAGCTGAGTCCAGTGCGGCAGCTAATTCCGCAGCCAGCGAACTTACTTGAGGTTCTTTCAGTATTCCTTCATGACTGCCCTCAATCTCGTGCACTTCCACCCCTCCGCTGGCGAAAGTGCTCCATGCGCTATAGCTGTCGTCCGAACTTCTCAGTGACGTTTCAACCGCGCGAAAGAGCGTAACCTTGCCGGAGTAGGGGCGCAGCGCATAACGGTTTGCGGCACCGTCGCAGGCCTGGTGCATCCGGCGAATATGTTCCGGCAAGCGTACCCGATTAAGATTGCGTGTAACTTTCTTCCGTAGGGCAGCCATCAAGGTTCGCGGCAGCTCCTTGCGCCTGGAGGAAAACAGCGCTTTGAAGAACGATGCTACGTCGCCCTTCATGTTCGTAGCATATGTGTCCAGCAGCGCGAGCAAACCCACAGTGTCACCCATCGCGGAAAGCTGGCGAGCCATTTCGTAAGCCACAACTCCCCCGAATGAGTAACCCCCAAGATAGTAAGGTCCCTTGGGGTGTACCCTGCGGACCTCGGAAATGAAGTGTCCTGCCATTTCCTCAACTGTGCTGAAGCAATTTTGCTTGCCGTCCAGCCCTTGCGGCTGCAGAGCATAAAAAGGACGTTCGGGATCAAAGTAGTTTACCAGCGCACGAAAGCCTATTACGTTGCCCCCCACTCCATGAACACAAAAAAAAGGCTGTTTGTAACCGCCGGTCCGCACCGAAACGATAGAGGACCATGACGGCTTCCATCCTTCCTTCCGCAGCCAGGAAGCCAGCTCTTGAATTGTGGCCGATTCGAACAGCATTGATGTCGGCAGCCGCTTACCAAACCTGCGCTCAACTCCATACAACATCCGCACCGCAAGCAAGGAATGCCCGCCGATTTCAAAGAAGTCCTGGTCTGTGCCGATGCCTTGAACCCCTAGCAGTTCCTCCCAAAGACTCACTAATTTCGCTTCGATCTCATCTGCAGGTGCAGAGTGCTCACCTCGTGAGATCCTCGGCTCCGGTAAGTTCGCACGGTCCAGCTTTCCGTTCGCCGTTTTCGGAAGCGACTCCAAAGTCATCAAGCTGGAGGGAACCATGTAAGAAGGTAAGCGATCCTCCAAGTACTTCCGGAGTGCTTCTTCGTCCAAAGAAATCGAGTTTGCGGGGGTCACGTATGCGACTAGCTGATTTTCCGTTCCCCGCTTCTTGACCGCCACAGCCGCCTGTCCGACGTGGGGATTAGTAAGCAGAACTTCTTCAATTTCCCCCGGCTCTACGCGGAACCCCCGTACCTTAATCTGATTGTCATTACGGCCCACAAACTCGATATTGCCGTCCGCCAGGCGCCGTGCCAGATCTCCGGTCCGATACAGGCGGGCTCCGGGCGCCTCAGAAAAAGGATCCGGGATGAATTTTTGCGTGCTCAGCTCGGGGCAGTTCAGATACCCCCTCGCAACACCAGCGCCGCCGACATACAGTTCGCCAACATCTCCTGCATCCATGGGTCTCAAACTTTGATCCAGGATATGAGTGCGAACGTTCGGGAATGGCCGTCCAATCGGCAGACTGCTGGTAGGGAACGGTGATTTCGGCTCAAATGCGGTTGCGGCGATGCTGATCTCGGTCGGGCCATATGTGTTGATCCAGCGGACCCCGCGCACTGCAGCGAATTTCGACCACTTCAAGAAAGCTGCGTTCGAAGCCTTTTCGCCGCCCACAATCACCAGCCGCACGCTCAAGGGTAGTGGATCCTCGAGATTGTCCATCTGACTGACCCATTCATGCCAAAATGCGGTGGGCAGATCTACCACAGTAATCCTGTTCTGCCGAATGCCTTGCAGAAATGCCGAGGTCGAATAGGACATTTCCGGCGAACGCAAAACCAGAGTGCCTCCGCCGAACCACGCTGTGAAGATTTCTTCGAGAAAAATGTCAAAGCTGGGTGAGGCAAATTGAAGAACCCGATCCGCGGAACTCACACCATACATCTTGGCCGCAGCGAGATTATAGTTGGCCAGCCCGGAATGGGTGAGCAAGACTCCCTTGGGCTTGCCCGTCGATCCTGAAGTGTAAAGAATAAATGCCAGGTTGTCCCCGTTCACTTCGACATCGGGAGCTTTGATGTCTCCTTCGGAAGCCGCCGGATCATACTCAGGTAACATGAGAGTGTGCGACTTTCGTTTGCACAGTACCGAAGGGAGCACGGAATCGCATATTAATACCGGCGCGCCTGTGTCATCGAGCATGAACGCCAGACGCTCAGAAGGATAAGTTGGATCCAGTGGCACGCACACACCGCCGGCCTTCAGCACGGCAAGAATTGAGATCGGAAGGCTCAAAGATCGCGTAACGTGGATTCCAACTGGCACTTCTGTGCTGACGCCATTCTGTCGCAATTGATGAGCTATTCGGTTCGCTCGTCTATTCAGTTCCGTGTAGCTTAGCTCTTGCTGGCCTGCGGTGACAGCCAGCACATGCGGCGACCGCATCTGTTGAACTTCAAAACAGCGATGCAATAAATGCCCCAACAGAGAAGGATCGTCCGTGTTGCTGCGATCCGCAACAATCTGACAACGTTCAGTGTCACTGAGCGCAACCGACATTTGTGATCGCAGTGTTTCCATTTCCTGTGTTGTAAGGCCTTGAATACGCCCTTACGCGCCGGAACCCCTTAGGACAACTGGAATCGTTCGCCAAAGGATACGAACATCCAGCCAAAGCGACCAATTCTGGATATACTCCATATCTAATTCCATCCATTTGTGAAAAGGGATGGAGTTTCTGCCATTCACCTGCCACAGGCAAGTCACACCAGGCTTAACGCTGAAGCGACAGCGCTGCCAATCTTCGCAGCCTTGTGTCATGAGTTTGTAATCTCTGACGGCAAGAGGTCGTGGTCCGACCAGACTCATGTCGCCAGCCAGCACGTTAAGAAGTTGTGGCAGTTCGTCGAAACTGACCTTGCGCAACCATTTGCCGACTCTCGTGATGCGTGGGTCGTCACGAATCTTGAACACCGGTCCCGCCACTTCGTTGAGGTGTTCAATCTTGCTTAGCATCTGTTCCGCATTAACTGACATGGTCCGGAATTTATATATGCGGAACTTACGCTTATTTAACCCCAGCCGCTCCTGAACGAATAGAACCGGGCCCGGAGAAGTGAGCTTTATGGCGAGCGCTATAACAACCAACACCGGAGCGAGAAATATGAGGAGAGTCAGTGACAACATGAAATCGAACATACGCTTAATGATCATTCCCCAGCTATCATCAACCATGCTGAGGGAATGAGTAATGACGTATTTGCCATCAAATTCCTCAGCATGAGTGCGCGCCAGCTTCATATCGAAAAGGTTGGTGATAGATCGAACGATGATACCCTGTTGTTCGCATTGGGCGGCAACCTCTGAGGCATAAGAATAGAACGACCGCATAGGCAGCGCCAGAATGACTTCGTCAACCACATTAGTTCGAACGAAGTTAGGTAGTGAATCGAGATCACAAACAACCGAGTAGCCAGAACTCGCTAATTCTTCAGCGTTGAAATCCGCCTGGTCGGCGAATCCCATAACTCGGTATCCAAGATCGGGACTTGCTTGAATTGTCTGGGCGAACTCTACAGCGCGCTTGTTTGCGCCCACAATAATCATGTTACGGCTGTTCCGGCCACGCGAGCGAAGGGCTGAGAGAGCTTTTCGGAGCGACAGCCTCGAGAAAATGGTGAGTGCAGTGCTTAGAGCCCAGAGCGCCACCACAAAAGTGGGACTGAGCAGTGACGAGTGTAGCAGAACCAAGAATGACGCGATGATGAGAGTCCCTAACGTCGTGGCTCGAACTACGTCTACAATCTCTTTCCACGTTCGATTTAGTCTCTTCGACCCGTGCAAGTGCAGGGCTTCAAATACTAAATGCCAGCTCAGCAACATCGCACCGAAAACAAGCAGGTTAGAAACGCTCACCTGCATTGTCAGCAGCCGACCGACGCTCAAGTTCGCGTCGCGCTGGTGCAACGCGATAATTGTGGCAGTCAGAAGCGCGCAGACGACTAACGTAACGTCAAATATCTGGAAGGCCTTCGACAATATCTGACGGCGCACAGCGTCCCCCTCTAATCTATTTTGTGTCCCCTCCAATGCGATGGGGAGTGAAGGATTGTTCGGAAAACACGACAGGCCTTTTACTAAGCGGGAGAATAAAGTGGTTTGGGCGACTTAAGCAGCCTAATCTCTCAGCAACGTGCGCCAGAAATGCAAATCTACTGCTAGAAAAGGCTTGTGCTTAGGAAACTTCTAATTCTTCGCTTCCGGTAAAGCCGCAAAAACCGGCACTGACAGGTAGAGTTCGACATCTTGTGGAGTGTGAAACGAGCGATCCAGGTATTCTGCGATGCAGACCGATCCCAGACTTATCATCGTCGCCAGTACTAATCCCAACAACATGATAAAGGATGCCGACTGGGTCGGCCGGTAGGGCAGAGTCGGCGCTTCCGCAAGCGCTACATTGACGATATGGTTGTTATCCAGGGCGTCAGAAATACGGGCTTCATCCCGTTTCGTAAGATATAACGTATACGCCTGCTCTTGTTGCTGCAGGTCACTTACCAACGCCTGTTCTTGGATGTCTTTGGAATTTAACACCTGTGCCGCATTTCGATAATTCGTTACGGACTGCTCGAGCGACGTGGCCCGGGCAGTTAGAGAAGAAAGATCAACGCGTCCCCGTGCGAGTTCCTGGTCTAGCAAAGTAGATGTTGGGTTTGCGTCGGTGGTAACCTGGCGGAGTGGAGCTTTCCCCTCGTCCGCGATCGCCTGCTGAACTTGCGAAATCCGAACGTCGAGATCCTTGACCGGCCTGTAGGTCGGTTCGTATTTGGCGAGCAGTTCGCTGCGTTGCAATTGCAATGTTGTGAGCTGCTGTCGGAGTCCCGTAAGCAGTTGAGAATCTTCGTTGCGATCCGATGTGACCATGCGATGCGGCGTGCCGGCGATTTGTTGCTCCAACATGCTGATGCGCTGGCGAGCCTCGTCGATAGAAGAATTTGTCTGCCTCAGACTGGCTTCGAATTCATTGGCTTTCTGTACGGCAATATCCCGCTCGGTATGCGCGGCCACTGTTCCCTGTTTTTGGCCAAACTGCTGCAGCTTTTCTTGAGTCCGCGCGATCGCTTCCTTATACAGATCCGCCTGCTTGCCAAAAAAATCTGCCGTCCCAGGCTCACGATGCACAGCCGTGTGTTTGCTCATGTACAACTCTGCCAATTTCGCCAGGACTTGGCGTGAGAGCGCTGGACTGGACTCCCGGTAAGTAACTTCAATAATATCGGACTTCTTGATCGGTTCCACGGTCAGCCTGCGCTCCAGTTCATCGGTTGCCCTTGCCAGACGAAGTTCGGGCTGAGTCTTTCGCAAAATCCGGGCCAGTAACCCCGGCGGTTTGATCAGCCCGCAGGCGACCACAGCTTGTTCGAGGAGGTCGCGGCTGGTAATCAGCTGGACCTCTGTATTCATATCCTCTTCCGTGATTTCACTGCGGACAGCCTCTCCTGTGACGGCCTGAGTAGTCACCACGGGATCCAATCTCTGATGGTTGACCAGGATCTCCATGGTGGACTTATATTGGCGCGACAGGAAAAACGCGCACAGGGTCGCACCCAGCAAGATCC
>JBAUVZ010000342.1:0-12484 GCA_049583505.1 Candidatus Sulfotelmatobacter sp. | reverse complement strand
GCCGACATGCCCATGGCGACGCAAATCATCAGCGACAGCGCCTTCGGATGCGCCGGCCAGCGTTGCCTAGCCGTCTCCGTCGCCGTCACCATCGGCGAAGCGCAGAAAACTTTCCGCGACTCCATTGCCGACGCTGCCTCCAAACTAAAGGTCGGCAACGGCCTCGACAAAGACGTGCAAATGGGACCAGTGATCACGCCGCAGAGCAAAGAGCGCGTCGAATCGCTCATCGGACTCGGTGAGAAACAGGGCGCGAAGGTCCTGCTCGATGGCCGCAACTCGAAAATTCCGAAGTACGAATCCGGCAACTTCGTGAAGCCCACAATCCTTGACGACGTTCCAAAGACCAGCGATCTCGCCGACACAGAGATCTTCGGTCCCGTGCTCAGTCTCGTGCATGCCGACAACATGGACGAAGCGCTTGCGTTCCTCGAACGCAGCGCCTATGGCAATCAAGCGTCGCTGTTCACTTCGAGCGGATCGGCCGCGCGCCGCTTCCGCTACGAAGCGCCCGCGGGAAATATCGGCATCAACATCGGAGTCGCCGCGCCCATGGCCTATTTCCCCTTCAGCGGATGGAAGAACAGCTTCTTCGGCGACCTCCACGGCCAGGGCCGCGACGCCATCGAGTTCTATACCGACAAGAAAGTTGTCGTTGAACGCTGGGCCAAAGAGCACAGCCGCAAGTTCTAGCAGGGGAGTTCTAATAATGACTACTACCATCGCCAATCCCGCCACGATCCAGAAGATGACCGGCAAGGAAATCGTCGACCTCGCGCGCAAGCACACGCTTTACGAGTGGTCTGCACAGTCGAAAGTCGACCCGATTCCTGTTGCTCATGCCAAGGGGATTTATTTCTACACGCCCGAAGGCAAGCGCTTCATCGACTTCAACAGCCAGTTGATGTCGGTCAACATCGGACACGGCGACGAGCGCGTCATCCAGGCCATCAGCGAGCAGGCGGCGACGCTTGCTTATGCGAATCCTTTTATGGCTACGGAAGTCCGCGCGCGGCTGGGCGCGAAGCTTGCTGAAATCACGCCGGGTGACATCGACACTTTCTTCTTCACCAACGGCGGCGCCGAGGCCAACGAAAACGCCATCAAGATTGCCCGCTTCTTCACTGGGCGCCACAAGATCATGGCACGTTACCGCTCGTATCATGGCGCCACCGCGGGCGCGATGAGCCTTACGGGCGATCCGCGCAGATGGGCGGCGGAGCCGGGCATTCCGGGCGTGGTTCACGTGCTCGATCCTTATCATGGAATCGAACGCGGTTGGGAATCCGCTGCAACCTCTTTGGCAATGATCGAGGAGACGATTCAGCTCGAAGGTCCGCACACGATTGCGGCGTTCATTCTCGAGCCGGTTACTGGAACCAACGGCGTTCTCGTTCCGCCTGACGGATATCTCGAGGGGCTGCGCAAGATCTGCGACAAGCATGGCATCTTGATGATCGCTGATGAGGTGATGGCTGGTTTTGGACGAACCGGGGAGTGGTTCGCGGTCGATCACTGGAAGGTTGTTCCTGATCTGCTTTGCATGGCGAAGGGATTGACGTCGAGCTACCTGCCGCTGGGAGCAGTCGGGATGCGGCATCACATTGCGCAGCATTTTCAGGACAAGGTTTTTTATGGAGGGCTTACCTACAACAGTCATCCCATGGGATGCGCGGCTGCGCTGGCTACGATTCGCGTGTATGAAGAAGATGGGCTGATCGACAACGCGAAAAAAATGGGCGTGGTGCTGAAAGAGCTGGGAGCGGAGTTGCAGGCGAAGCATCCGTCGGTGGGCGCGGTGCGCTCGATCGGATTGTTCGGCATCGTCGAGCTGGTGCGCAGCCGCAAGACGCGCCAGCCGCTCGCTCCATTCAACGGGACGTCGGAGGAGATGGCTGCTCTTGGTCGCTTCTTCCGCGAGCAAGGGCTGTACACGTTCGTGCGCTGGAACACCTTCTTCACTAACCCTCCGCTGTGCATCAACGGGCAGCAGATGCGTGAGGCGTTTGCCATCATCGACCGCGGGCTCGCGATCACTGACAAGGCTGTTACGGATTAGCTCCCGGTGAAGGAATTGGTCTAATGTTCCGGTTGGAACATTGAAGCGATTTGGCGGTTGTACGTACAAAATGTTCCAGTTGGAACATTAGAGCGGTTTTACCGGAACACTGTGGAAATCTCGGAAATCTCGGAAAACCACCTTAAAGCTATAGTTGGTGGGCGGCAAGTGGCTGAGGGGGATGGGTTTGGACAAGTGCCGATATATCGGCACGAAAACCGTGGGGCGAAGGAAAAGCGTTGAAAAGCGGCGCTCGGGGCTGGCACTTGGCAGCGGCGAGTGCTGATTACATAGACTTGCGGGAGATGCGGGAACGTCCCGTTTGTCGGCGCCTTTCATCCCTGAGCTTCCCACATCAAAGGCAACGGACAGGAGTGTCTGTTCCACACTGGCTGGGCGTCGCTTCGCTCCGCTGACAGCCGAGGCGGCTGTCTCCACATCAGTTGTGGCGCGGCATGCAACAGCAGGTTCCTCGCGCGCCTTCGGCGCCTTCGGAATGACAAGGCTTTGGAATGCGGTGCATGGCAGGTGCTGCCAGGGTGGGCCGGCCCCTATTCTTGACAACGTGATCGAGTCGATGGCATATTCTGTCTGATTTTGTACTAGTATGTCTGTGAGAGATCAATCCGCAGCGGCGGACCTGACGCCGCTTTCGCCTGCCATCTTCCACATCCTTCTGTCCCTCGGAGGGGGCGAAAGGCACGGCTATGCGATTAAGCGCGAAATCCTCGCACGCACCGAAGGCAAACTGAATCTGGGTCCTGGCGTGCTGTACGGATCGATCAACAAAATGCTGGAGCTGGGGCTGATTGAAGAGTCGGCTGAGCGGCCCGACCCGCACCTTGACGACGAGCGCCGTCGTTATTACCGAATCACGCCCTATGGACGCAAGGTCGCGCAAGCGGAAGCGGTTCGCATGCGTGAGTTGGTGCGGTTGGCCACGGCAAGGTTTGGAGCGCCGAAGCATGCGTGACGAATCCTTCTCGTTGAGGTTGTACCGGTGGCTGCTTAAGCTCTATCCGGCTGGGTTTCGGGAAGACTATGGCGGGCCGTTAGAAAGGGAATTTCGTGATGAACTGGCTGAAGCCAGCGGGGGTTGGGCTCTTGCCGCGCTTTGGATTCGCCTTCTGGCGGATTTGGCGGTGTCGATTCCAGTACAGGTTTCACGCGAAGTGTTTCAGGACCTCAAGTACACTCTTCGGCTCTGGGCCGGCCGGCCGTGGCACGCAGGATTCGCCATCACGGCTCTTGCCATTGGCATTGGCGCGAATACGGGTGTCTTTAGCGTAGTCAACACACTGCTGCTGCGCTCCCTTCCATTTCATGAGCCGGACCGCCTGGCTCTGCTGCATCAGTTCTTTCCGCCGCACGATAGCGCGAAGGAGTTTCACGATTGGCAGCAGCGGAGTGCGTATCTCGCAGATGCCGCGCTCTTTGAAGAGAACGATGTGAACCTTGGCGGAATGCGCGTTGGGAGCCGGGCCCACGTGGCTCAGACATCCGGGAATTTCTTTTCCGTGCTAGGCGCGCCGCCGGTGCTCGGAACTGGATTTGCCCCAGAGGATGATGTGGACGGGACGGGGTGGGGATTGCCCGGGCGGAATGCAGTGGCGGTGATCGGTTACGGGCTCTGGGAACAGCTTTTCGGAGGCGACCCGAAAGTGCTCGGCACCACGATCCGAATCGACGGAGTCCCCCTTACCGTTGTTGGCATCGCGCCGCCGGGATTCGATTATCCGGGCAAGGCGGTGCTTTGGAAGCCGGCAGCCTTCAGCCCCGGCAATAATGGCTGGGGAACGGTGGCGCGGCTGAAACCGGGCATCACGTGGCCGCAGGCACGGGCCGCGCTGGCGGTGGAGGTAGAGCGCCTGTCGTCGACGCCGGGAGGGATCGACTATTCCACTCTGCGCCCGAGCATGACGTCGCTGCAGGACGGACTTGCTGGTCCGGTGAAGAACGCCTCGCTGATGTTCATGGGCGCAGTGGTGCTGGTCTTGCTGATTGCGTGCACGAACGTTGCGAATCTGCTGATAGCCCGGACGACCGATCGCGCCGCAGAGCTGTCGATGCGCTCGGCGCTGGGGGCAAGTCGCGCTAGGCTAGCGCGACAGTTGCTTACCGAGTGCCTGCTCCTTTCGTTGGTTGCTACGCTGGCCGGATTGGCGATCGCCTATTGGACAACTTCGCTCGCGGTGAAGATTGAACCACCACCCCTCGGCGCGCAGTCTTATTCAATCCTGGACGGACGCGTACTGACTTTCACCCTGATAGTGTCCGTAATTACCGCCTTGGCGTTGGGCGTCTTACCCGCGCTCTATGCAGGCCGCATCCACGCTCCCGGTTCACGGAGCTCCAGGAAGACCCGCGGCTCGCGGCTGGTTCGCCAAAGCCTGGTAGCCGCGCAGGTCATGCTCACGATGATTCTTCTCGCTTCATCGGTGTGCCTTGGGCGGGCATTCGTCCACTTGATGAGAATCGACCGCGGTTTTGATGTGAAAGGAATGGTGACTGTGGCGGTCTCGCTGGACGGCACGACCCACCAACTCGAGAAGCGGCAACTCCCTTACTTTGAGGAGGTGCTTGATCGGATCCGCGGCCTCCCCGGAGTACGCGCGGCAAGTGCCACCGAATTCCTTCCGCTATACGCCGCGGGCTTTGTCGGGGGACCGTTCGGATTGGATGGGCGCCCGGCGAAGCGCAATTCCACGCTGGTCCCGGTGTTGTCGGGATATTTCCAGACCATGGGCGGACGGATTCTGTGTGGCCGGGAATTCACGGAGGCCGAGGTCCACTCCGGCGGCATGGTTGCTGTCGTCAATGAGCGATTCGCGGCTGGATTTGGCACGCCGAACGACGCCGTGGGTCATCAACTGACGATCGACGGAGATGCGGCGCGGAAAATTGTTGGCGTCGTAAGAGGGATGGACTACGAGACGGATCCGACAACGGCAAATGGGAATCAGGTCTTCATTCCGTCGGCAACTCCGGGCGGTTTCTTCTCGACGTTCGTGGTGCGCGTGGACGGCCGGGCGGAAGATCATCTGGCCGCGATCCGCGACGCGATTCAGTCGGTGGACCCCGCAGGTTCCGGTATTCGGTGTGAAAACCATGGAGCAACGGCTGGATGAGATGTTCGCGGGCCCGAGGTTTTATCGAACCGCGGTTTGGATTTTTGCGGGGCTCGCGCTGCTGCTGGCAGTGATTGGCATCTACGGCATCGTTTCATACGCCGTGGTGCAGAGGACCCAGGAAATGGGAGTGCGCATGGCGCTTGGGACCACGCCTGTCCGGCTTCGAGGCATGCTGTTGCGACAGGGCTCGGTGATGGTCATGGCCGGAGCCATTCCTGGAATCGCCGGAGCCCGGCTCACCGGGCGTTTTCTTGAAAGCCTGATGGATGGGGCGAAGCCCATTGGACTGGCAATGTCCTCCGGCCTGGTCTTGCTGTTCGCGCTGGTGGCGTCGGCGAGTATCTGGTCGGCCACGCGGCGCATAGCCAGTCTCGATGTCAGTGCGATTCTGCGCAGCGAGTAGCTCTTAACGTGTGGGACATTCGGGTGGCGTCGCTTCGCTCCGCCGACAGCCGAGACGGCTGTCTCTACATGAGTGGTGGCGCTGCCGGCAGACAGCAGATTCCTCGCCCTCTTTCGGCGCGCTCGGAATGACAAGACTTTTATGCGGGTAGGGGTCCTTCGACTGCGCGAGCCATTGGCTTCGCCAATGTCTTGCTTCGCTCAGGATGACAACTTGGTTGGGACGGAATGAACGACAGAGGTCAGGTGCGCCAGATGCGTTGCTGGGTGTCGAGGGAGGAGAACATTACGGGCTCGTGGTGGACGGTGGTGGCGTGGCGGTTGATGGCGGTGGCGGCCTGGGTGCGGAGGTTGCCGTCGCGGGTGTCGAAGTCGAGAGTGCTGACGTGGTGCGGGCAGCGGGTGCAGGTAAACTTCATGCCGCCCTTGATGCGTCCTATGGTGTAGTGGCGCTTCACAATTTCGAGTGTAATCGTTTGGCAAGAAAATGGTGCGCACGTCGGTGGGGCGGCGAAGGTAATGAGGGTGGTGGATGAGGAAGTTCTTAACTGTGGACGGGTCGGAGGGCGTCCCCATACGAGCTTTGCCGCTGTACGCAGTGCGCCTCGCTGTGCTCGGCTGAACGGGCGAAGGCGCCCGTTCCCACACAAGCCTTTACTCCCACACATCCCTCACGTTCTCGCTCATCCCCACACTGAGCGCGAGGAAGTATAATCATTCGCAATCTGACGTTTTGCGGGGGGAACATGGAAGGCTGGAAGAAGGCGGTGGTGGCGGGTTCGATTGGGGCGGCTACGGTTTTGTTCTTGAAGAAGAAATATCCGGCGGGGGTGCTGGCTACGGGGGTGGGGCTGGCAGTGCTGGCTTCGGAGTTTCCGGAGAAGTTTGAGAACGTGCGGCGAGCGCTGCCGGATTATTTTGACCGGGGCATGCAGGTGATGGAGATGGCGGCACGCGCCGGCAAGCGGATTACCGACGCGGCGGGACGGAGCGCGGTGGACGCTTGGGAAGAGATTGGCGGGTGAGGGGCGGGCTTCGGGCTTTGGCTATCGGGCTTCGGCTCAAGCCTTAGTGTTCCAGCGGCTCACTGAAGCCCGAGAGCCGAAGCGCTTACTCGATGCCGAGTTGCTTTCTGGCGTCGGGGCTGAGGCGCTCGGGGGTCCAGGGCGGGGTCCAGACAACGTTGACGGCGGCGTTGCGGATGCCGGGCAACTGCTCGAGGCGCGACTTCACTTGCGCGCTGATGTTGACATGTTCAGGGCAGCCTTGCGCGGTGAGGGTCATGTCGATGACGACGTCCTGCTTGGCTTGCTCGGGCAGGTCGGCGGGGACGGGCGCGAAATTCACTTTGTAGATGAGGCCGAGGTCGACGATGTTGACGGGGATCTCGGGGTCGTAACAGCTTTTCAGCGCGCTCAGGACATCTTCTTCGGTGACAGTGGGCATGGGGATTCCTTCTGCATTCAGTGTACCGCAGCGCGAGCGAATCTTCTTTCGCCCCTCCGGGGCTCGCTTGTTTCTTGTTTTCCCACCCAGGGCTTACGCCCTGGGCTGCATTCTGCCGCCGCTGCGCGGCTTACTCGCTGAGGTAGAGCAACCGCAACGGGAATCAAATTCGACTTCGGCTGATGATCTGGTAGAGTCTTGCGCATGATGAGTGAAGAGGCGAAGCAGAGGATTCAGATTGCTTTGGCGCTGGCGGTGGTGGTGGCGGGAGTGCGCGCGGGATACATCCTGTACGAGCGGCATGAGGACTATGTTGCGGCGCAGAAGCAGGAGCAGGCGAAAAAGGCCGGCTACTCGAATGCGGACTACTACGTGGTGCCGAAGAAGCTGTATCCATTCGATTTGAAATCGGCGCAGCAGTTGACACTGCAGCCGGTGTGGGTGAAGGAAGGATACCGTTACACCTATTACCGGTACGTCCCGGTGGTGAAGAGCGTCGATTTTGCGCATGAGGCGGGATTGCTGGGGCCGATTGAGCGGCTGGAGATAAAAGATGTGATGGCGGTCGCCGCGCCGGGCGGGCGGAAGCAGGTGGTGGCTACGTTTGACAAAGATGAGCACAGCTTTGCGGTTCCCATTGGATTCGAGAGCGAGGGGCAATACAAGATTTATTCCGATGAGATGTTCTATGTGGAGGATCCGCACGAGTTGTATAAGCACTGGCCGGCGGAGGTTTGGCAGGCGGTCGAGCAGCATGACGTCAAGCCGGGGATGAATGAACTGCAGGCGGATTTTGCGGTGGGGATGGGAGTTCCGGATGCGGGCGCGTCGTCGGAGGAGAAAACGGTGCGGTATCCCAATGGAGGGAAACCGCTGGTCGTGATTTATCGGGATGAGAAGGCGGCGGAGATTAGGCCGGGGGCTTAGGAGATCAGAACCCCCACCCCTTCGGCTTCGCTCAGGGCAGGCTCTCTCGCAAGAAACGCGAGAAGGGTGGGGCACCCGCTTTTTCGTGATCACTTCGGAATCTATTTCACTCCGGCTAGGGCTTTCGAGACTTCGGCGATATCCGGGACGACCGGGATATCGTAGTTCTTGTGCCAGGCTAGCTTGCCGTCGCGGTCGATGATGGAGATGGCGCGACCGGTGATGCCTTTGTCTTCGAGATAGACGCCGTACTTGGCGGCGACTGCGCCGCGCGGATGAAAATCAGCGAGCAGCGGGTACTGGATTCCCATCTTTTCGGCGTAGGCTTTGTGAGACCAGACGCTGTCGACGCTGAGGCCCAGGACCTGGGCGTCGAGTTGATCGAACTGTTTCTTATCGTTGACGATGCAAACGTGCTCCTTGGTGCAGACGGGGCTCCAGTCGAGCGGGTAGAAGATGAGCACTACGCGCTTCTTGCCACGGAAGTCGCTGAGTTTTACTTCCTGCTGGTTCTGGTCTTTCAATGAGAATTCGGGCGCGGGAGCGCCGACGGTTGCGGGCATGATTCCTCCGTAAGATTCCATTCTAACGTCTTTTGCGTTCTTGCCGCGTGGCATTTACTTCACAACCGGAGATTTTGCGTCGGCGGGTTTTTCTTCGTCGGCGTGGATTTTGCCGTCATCTTCGGCATAGAAGGAGCGGTGCTGGGGGTCGAGCTGCTTGGGCGTCATGGTGAGAACGAAGCTGTCGGGCTTGCCTTCGAAGCTGGCGGTGTAGTCGCCGCGGTTGGGGTTGACCATGCGCTTGGTGAACGATCCGGAGTGAACGAGTTCGGCGAGAGAAGTGGCGAAGTGGTTGTACTGCTTGTTGAACTGGCGCTGGGCGCGGATCACGACCCGCATGTAGGCGAGGGCGGCAGCTTCGGAGTCAGAGCGGGCGGGGTCTCCGGGAAATTTGGGCTGGTAGGTAATGACAGGAGCCTGAGGCGCGGGGGCCGGCGCGGCGGCGGCAGGTGGCGGCTCCTGTGCGAACAGAGTGGAAGCAGCGATGGTGAGGCTGGCGATGGCTGCAAGAAAACAAATGGAATTTTTCTTCATGCTGAATCTTCTCCGCGAGTCGGGTCGAGAATTATCCCGCCAATCTCCGCTGTAGAACGGCTTCTCGACCTGCTTTTTCATGTTACTCCCGTAATTCAACTCCAGTCACTTCTCTTTGCAGGGTGGAGAAATGCCGCTATGCTCTAGCTAAGAAACTACGCCCTATAGGGAAAACTATGAAAGCAGCAGTAGCGAGAAAACCGATTATTAAAATTGCCGTAGTGGAGAGCGACCCGCTGAGATTTGTGGGATTTCGCGCCTTGTTCGACTCCGAGCCCGAGTTCGAACTGGTCTCCGCTGGCCTGCCCGAGATTTCCACGTTGCAGAACGTGGACTTGATCCTGCTGGGAAACCGATCCGGGCAAAACCTTTTTGATGTGATGGCGAGCTTGAAAGCGACACGGCCGGACTTGCGCATTATTGTGACGGGGTCGGGAGTGGACGAAGAGACCATTCTTAAAGCGATCGCATCCGGAGCCAAAGGCTATGTGGACGAGGCGGCATCGCCAGCGGAATTCGCTCAGGCCATTCGCATTGTAAGTCAGGGGTCGGTGTGGGCGCCGCGAAAGGTGCTTTCGATGTTCATTGAGCGGGTGTCGTCGGCGCCGGGGCGGATTTTTCCGGCGGGCCGCGTGACCTTTACGGACCGCGAAAAAGAAGTGCTGGAGATGCTGGTGGCGGGACGCTCAAACAAAGAGATTGGCGCTCAGCTCGGCATTGAGGAGCGCACGGTGAAGGCTCACGTAGCGAAATTGATGCGCAAGGTGGGCGTGCAGAACCGGATTGCGCTGTCGGTGCATGCGATCACACATTCGCTGGTAGCGGCGAAATAAGAATTGTAAGGGAAAGTGACCCTGGTTACTTTGGGACACTGACCTCGGTAATCTTGCAGGGAAAGCGGGTGCGGCAGATACTCGCCTCACCTACCACAGAACCTGGGAGACGGGGTTGATAGCAGCGATTAGGGTCACTGCTTTCAGCCCCGATTTTTTTGTCTCCAGAGTTATCCGAAGCTGGGTTATCTAATTTCCTTCCCGCGCTTCTTCGAGTTCCTTTCAGTGAACCGTTGCTGACACAACCTCGGGCACATCGTTTACAATCCAACCTATTGCTCCCAGAGAATCTTGAAGTGAATGAGGAACTATGAAAAAGCTTCTGCTGCTTACCGTAGTGGTGTGTCTGTGCAGGTTTTCCTTTGCGGCTGACGATCAACCTAAAGAATCGAAGGCACAGGACCGGGTGCAGGCGGCGGCCGATGTGCTGGATGAAATCCAGGGGGCGCCGGATAAGGGAATTCCGCAGGAAGTGTTGGGGTCAGCGGAGTGCGTGGCGGTGGTGCCGTCGATGCTGAAGGGCGGATTCATTGTAGGCGCGAAGTATGGCCGGGGGCTGGCCAGTTGCCGCACACCGAAGGGATGGAGCGCTCCGGCATTCTTTGTGGTGACGGGTGGCAGCTTTGGGTTTCAGATCGGCGGGCAGGCTGTGGACCTGGTGATGCTGATCATGAACAAAGATGGAATGAAGCATCTGCTGTCGAGCGAGTTCGCACTGGGTGCGGACGCTTCGGTGGCGGCGGGGCCGGTGGGGCGCCATGCCGAGGGGAATACTGACTGGAAAATGCGGGCGGAGGTGCTGACTTATTCGCGAGCCCGCGGCCTGTTTGCAGGAGTGACCCTGAACGGGGCGCAGATCAAGCAGGATAAAGACAGCACGCGGGAGTTCTATGGACGCATGGTGCCGTTCCGGACGTCGCTGGTGGGCGAGATTGATCCGCCGGCGGGAGCGAATGCTTTTCTGACTTCGCTGGCGAAGTGGGCGCAGGAGGCGGCGAAATAAGACGGCCTTCGGGCGTCGGCTATCGGGCTTCAGCTAAATTCTTCAACACAGGGTGGCACAGAGGGGCACAGGGTAAACCTGGAACTTCACCGTTTCCCCATCCGTTTGACAAGTAATTTTTGAGGGTGTACCGTTCCGCTTCCCTAATGCGGCAGCGACTTGAGTACGCGGCAGCCTGGCCGTTCATCAAAATCCTGGGTATTTTGCCGCGTCCGCTGGCGCGGGCCGTGGGCATTGGGCTGGCCTGGGTGGTTTATCTTCTGCACGTGCGATTGCGGCAGGTGGGAATGCGCAATCTCGCCATGGCGTTTCCGAAAAAAAGTGAGGCGGAGCGGGCGCGGATTTTGCGCGGGGAGTTCGCTTCGCTGGGGCGGCAACTCGCCGAAGTCTGCCACTTTCCTCAGTACACGATCGAGAACGTCAATCAAGTTGTGGTGTATGACGGGTTTGAGAATTACGAACGGGCGCATGCTCGGGGCAAGGGCGTGCTCTTGTTTGCGGGGCATTTTGGGGGGTGGGAGCTTTCGTCTTTTGTTTTGTCGATGCATGGGCATTGGATGCACGTGATCATGCGGGGCATGGACAACCAGTATCTGGGCGATCTCATCCTGCGCTATCGCACGATGCACGGGAACCAAGCTGTCGACAAGGATGATTTTGTGCGCGGGCTTCTCTCGGCGATGAAGGCGGGTGAAGTGGTGGGGATGCTGATGGATACGAACATGACTCCACCGCAGGGGATCTTTGTGGATTTTTTTGGTATCCCGGCATGCACGGCTGCCGGGCCGGCACGGATTGCGTTGCGTACCGATGCGGCGGTGGTGCCTACTTTCACCATCTGGGATGCGGAGCTGGGGAAATACCGGCTGCGCTTTGATCCGGCGGTAGAGTTGGTGCGCACCGGTGATTTGGAGGCCGACATCAGGGCCAACACGCAGAAATTTACTTCGGTCGTTGAAGACTATGTGCGGAAGTATCCGGAGCAGTGGCTGTGGGTGCACCGGAGGTGGAAGACGCGGCCTCCGGGGGATGCGCCACTGTATTAGGAACGGGCCCCCTGTGCTAACGTGGCTGTCTGTACTCCAACGAGAATAAGAGTTGAGGATAGGCCCATGTTGCGCAGGCTAGGCCTGGCAATTTCGTATTTCATTGCAATCGGTTACATCCTTTCGATTCTGCTGCCTTTTCTTTACTGTTTCCAGCATCATTGGTGCAAGGGAGCGGGTGAGCTCGATGCCTTTATGCCCGCCTTCATGTTTACTCCACTTGGCGCAATAGCCACGGTTTTCTCGTTGCACAATGCCATACAGCACATCAGAAAAAGACAATCATGGTCCTGGGTTTTCTGGCCTCTGGCAATTATTTTCGCGATTGTTCTCCTCGGTGTAATTGCTTTTGTCGCTCTCGGAATTTATTACACCGCATCTCATCGTTAACTGCGATCAAACCAGAAGAGGCGTGTTGAAACTTTTTGATAATGTCCCCTCACGGACCGGATAGAGATGTCCCCTTAGACTGAGACCTCCAGCCAGGGAGGTCTTGTTGAAGAGGACGGCCATGAGCACTCGTGAGCTGGAGCGAGTGGA
>JBAUVZ010000341.1:0-24725 GCA_049583505.1 Candidatus Sulfotelmatobacter sp. | reverse complement strand
GGAGCGACCAAGCAGGCGGGGTTAAAATACTGGTTGTGCTTTAGCCCCTTACGCGGATCGCAGACCATCAGCGGCACGGCGACCACATCGGAACTTCCGTTGGTCAGTTCTCCGTTTATTGGCGCGGCGGGGTTTGTCGTACCGCCTACCGTGACCGGCACATTCCCGTAGATGCCGATTACGTTGGCGTTCAGGGCGTATTCGGAGCCGAAGTTGTTGCTAATCGGCCCGCCGGACATCAGTTGGAAAATGCCCGAAATTTGCCAATCGTTAGCCATTCCACGGAGAACTTTGTTGCCTCCGAAACGACCCTGGCCCATGTTTGGCAACTTGATGTAATAGGAGAAACTCAGCATCTGTGACCGATCGAACGGTGCCGGTCCATACCATCGTTTCATGTCAAACGGATCTTCCGCGTTGTAGGCCAACACCTTGCTGAATGTGTAGCTTCCCCAATAGTTCAGCCATCCCTTCTGGCGGGTAAACATCATTTGCAGCGCGTTGTAGTTGGAATTCAGATTGTGATAGTGAATGTCGACGTCGCCGTAATTCGCATACGGCCTGCACAGCTGTTGATAATAGGTTCCATACCAGGGACCGGTTTCGCAGCCTTCCGGAACAAGGTTAGTGGTTCCATAGCCAACCAGGTTACGACCCACATTGCCGACATAGTTGGCTTCGATTTTGTTTGAGCCCGGCAACGTGCGCTGCACTGAAACATTCCACGAGTAAGTCACCGGCGCTCTGTGATCCGTCGGATCTGCCGAACCCCACACCGTCGCTGGCGTGGCGCTCGACCAGGAGTAGTTCAGGGAAGAAACACCGGCGAGCGTATTAGCCCCCCACAGGCTCATCACTGTGAAGTTGGGCGGCGCAAGGATGCCGGAGTAGGCGTTGATCCCCGGATCGATGTAGTAGTTTGTGCCAAACCCACCGCGCAAAATCGTCTTGCCCGAACCGGCCACGTCGTAGGCGAACCCGACGGAAGGGGCGTACTGGAAGCCAAGCGGCTTGGATCCAGAAATGGGAATAGAAGGATTACTAGCGTGCGATTGAATCCCCGAATATGGCGCGGTGGCTGAATAAGTCGACGGCGTAAAGACCGCAATCCGTCCACCTGTGTCGTACCACCAGCCTATATGGTCCACCCGCAGACCGTAGTTCAGGGTCAGCCGTCGCCCTGCCTTCCAGGTGTCTTGCGCGTAGAAATCAAATCGTTTCTCTTCCATGTGGGCGAGGAGGTTATTGCTGCTCTGGTTGAAATTAGCGATGTTGCCGAGCAAGAGGTCTGCCCAGTCATTTCCGGTGACTCCAGCGTACGTCTCGGTCGTGACGCTGCCGTTATCGTTTCCCGTAGTTAGTCCGTTAAAAGAGCCAACCTGCGCAAAGAATCCAGCGCGGAACAAGTGAGTGCCCCTCAGCTTGGTTATGCCTTCGTTGAACGTCAGGGTGTTCTCGGCTTGTACAATGGGCGGAATTTCACCGCCCCCCAGATACAGTTGGCCGAGATTTCCGTCGAAAGCCACATTTGGGACGATGTCGCCAGAATAAGGGAAGAAATTTCCGTACGGATAACCCAGTTGCGTTCGCGAGACTGCGCCCAGATTCGTGACGTCCTGGAAGATTGTAAACCGCGTATATGCCACTGAGGCCTCGTTGGTGAGAGTAGAACTCAAGACATTACTGATGTTCCCGCTCACCGAATTGGAGGCGTTCTTGCCAGTCTGATACGCCGGATACGGAGTCTGGTTCCAGATATTGTAAGGTCCATAAGGCCAAGGCACGCTCTCGTTTTCGTGGTTAAAGCGGACGTACATTCGTGTGTTTTGCGCCGGGGCAAAGTCCGTCCGTAGGATTTCCTGGTTTCTTGGGTCGGAAGTCACGAAGTCGGTCACCAAATTGCTGCCGTTGTTCACTGGCAGTGTGGGATCCACGTTGGGCATCGGGAAGGCATTCAAGAGCGCCTGACCGCCAGCATCGATCGAAGCGGCATTCAACATTCCGGTTCCACTGCAGTAAGAAGGAAGCGGGGTGCTCGTACACGGTGGTGTTGCGGCGCCCCAGTAGCGGTAATTGTTTGCTGCTGTTGAAAAACTTGCGAGCGTGCTCCACTCGGTGAAATTGCCCTGTCTCATCAGCGCGTCCGGTACCGCGGAATGCCGTACGCCTTGATCCACGTGTTGCTGCGCCAGTTCTGTGGCCAAGAAAAAGAAAAGCTTATCTTTCTTGATCGGACCACCGACCTGCGCCCCCGCGTAGTAAAGGCTCGTCTGCGCCGGGGGTAGTCCGTTGGCCAATTGCTGCCAGTCTGCAGCGTTCAGCGCATGGTTGCGGCCTGTCAGATATCCCTCGCCGTGGTAGTGATTCGTGCCAGCCTTGGTGTCGGTTGAGACTACAATTGGGCCGTTCGGTTCAGCTGCCGAGTAAGCCGCCGATTGTACCTTCAGCTCAGAAATCATTTCGACATTGGGAGTAACTGCAGCCGCGCCCGCCGTGTTCAAGTCTGTAACGGTAGCGCCATCGCTGTTGATTTGCACCTGATCGAAGCGGTTGCCGTTGACTGTGAAGGTGCTCGCATTCTGCGTGAATCCAGCTTGCTGGGAGTTGTACGTTCCATTGAAATTTCCGGTATTTCCCGAGCCCGGGATGAGTCCGAGCAGTTCGATCGCGCTGCGTCCTGCCACGTTCAGATTGTGAATCTCACTGTCGGTGATCACGTAGGAGACTTCCCCGGATGTACTCGGCGTAATTTCCGCAGCTTCGCTCGACACCGTCATGGTCTCCGATATCCCGGCGACTTCCAGCACTAGCCCATTGATGGCGAGTTGGTCGCTGATGTGGATTTCGATTCCAGTGCGCCGCAGCGGCTTGAAACCTTTTGCAGAAACCTCGATCTCATACACGGCCGCTGGCACGCCCACCAAGGAAAAGAAACCATCCTGGTTCGTCTCCGTCTGACGCTTGATGCCCGAACCGGCGTCAGTCAGCACGATGTGCGCTTTGGCGATGAGGGCTCCAGTTTTGTCAGTGACCGTGCCGGTCAGTATGGCTGTACCGTTTTGACCCAGTACTTGCGTCTGCAGCAGAGTCAGGGCAATCGCCAAACTCAACGCGAACTTCGTGGTCAGCGTTTTCATGAGTTCCCCCTCGCGTCGGCGCTTCGCATCCATTGCAAAAAACGTCTGGACAGGAGCATACCTTTGCGCTGCGGAAGTATGGTACGGCGAAGCGTACTCCCGCATCCGTCGAAAGTATGAGTGAATCACGCTTCTCAATGGAGCCTTGAGGCCTTTCGCGCACGGATCACACTCAGCTCGTCTGCGTAGTACTATTTCTGCAGCGTTGTGTATCGGTTGCAAACGACCATGTCGTGTAGCTCGCGTCAGCACACTTGCAGATTTCGTTCCCTCGCATTGTCCCGCCGGGATTGTGCCTTCGCCGCAATCATGCTTACTGTCCTCCTCTCGTTGAGCTCCATTGCTTCAGCCGAACCTTCCGCAGCTTACTCACAACGAGTCTGGAAATTGCAGGATGGCTTGCCCGAACAGATCGTGCAAGCTTTTGCCCAAACGGCTGATCGCTATCTCTGGATCGGGACCACCGGTGGATTGGTGCGGTTCGACGGCGAGCGCTTTCTCACATTTGATCGTGAGAACACTCCTGCCTTCGTCGACAACAACGTCTTTTGCCTTACTGTATCTCACGACAATACGCTCTGGATCGGGTTAGAGGGCGGCGGGTTGATCCGCTATCGGGAAGGAGTATTCCGGCCATTTGGCGCCGGCGATGGGTTGAACAACTCCTTCGTTCGCGCAGTTTACGAAGATCGGACGGGCAAGCTCTGGGTAGGCACCGACAACGGCCTTTTCTTGCTGCAAGGCGATCGCCTGAAACGCGTGGACAACGCTGACGGCAGCTCCTCGATCGCAGTGCACGCATTATATGAAGATCGAAGGGGGGGCCTTTGGGTTGGCGGTTCCCGCCTCCTGCGCCGTGAGGGAAATTCTTTCACCGAATATCGTCTGGACGGCGAAGCTAGCAGGAACCGGGTCAAGAGCATTCTCGAAACCACCGACGGAACGGTGTGGGTTGGCACGATCTCAGGATTGCAAAAGTTGGCGCAAGGTAGTTCGCGATTCCAGCGAGTACCAGCCATAAGAGGCACTGTGCGGTTCCTGCGCGAAACCTCCGACCGAACCCTGTGGATTGGCATGATCGGGCACGGGCTGTACATCTATCGCAACCAGCAGTTCAGTCGGCTCTCTTCCGTTGCTCTGCCCAGCAACACTTTGCTCAATCTATTTGAAGACACGGAACACAATATTTGGATCGGAACTCAAGCCGGCATGGTACGACTGAGCAAATCTCCCGTGCGTACGTTGAGCCTTCCAGATCAAGCCGACTCTGACGCCGAGACCATCTACCAAGACCGCAACGGCGACGTGTGGGTTGCTGCCGTTAACCTCTACCGCATTCACAACGGACGGGCCCAGCCCTACCACATTCCTGCTTTGGCCGGCGTTCGCGTACGCAATGTATTTCGCGACCGGGGCGGGTCGCTTTGGCTGGGCACCGAAGGTCAAGGCATCTACCGGGAGGTTGGTGGCAAGTTAGTTCATTACTCGACGGAAAACGGCTTGGTCAATAACTTCATCCGCGCTATTCTCCAGGCAAAGGACGGCAGCATTTGGATCGGCACCGACGAAGGAGTGAGCCGGTGGCGTCCAACAAGTCTGACGAGCTACAGGATGGATGACGGCCTTTGTTACTTCAGCACACGCTCACTTCTCGAAGCCCACAACGGAGACATCTGGATCGGAACCGATCGTGGCGTGAGCCATATTCACGACGACAAATTTGTTGCAGACGCCGTCACCGAGGCGCTCAAGAACGAAAAAGTTTGGGCCATGCATGAAGATCCAGATGGAGCAATGTGGTTCGGCACGCGCACAGGCGGAATATATCGCTGGCGTTCTGGGAAGTTGGCTCGACTCACCACGGCGCAAGGCCTGGCGAGCAACGGTGTGTACGAGTTATTAGAAGACACTAATGGAATTATCTGGATAAGCGGGCCCCAAGGCATTTCCGCGATCAGCCGCCGGGAACTCAATGCGGTTGCAGACGATCCTTCGCGGTCCGCCGCCCTTACCCTTTATGGGGTGTCGGAAGGCTTAGAGGTGATTCAGATGTGCGGCGGTGAGAAACCGGCGGGGATCCTTACTGCCGACGGCGAAGTCTGGTTTCCGAGCAGCAAAGGCCCGGTGCGAATTTCGATCGACCAGCCAGGTCCATCCGAGCCTCCTCCGGTGTTGATTGATCGCATAATAGCCGATGGCCGGCAGGTTGCGCCATCCGCACCCATTCTGCTGAACGCTGGGAATGCGAAGCTTGAAATCGGCTTCAGCGTGGTGAGGCTCCTCTCTCAGGAGCGGTTGCGCTTTCGCTACATGCTGGAAAAATTCGACAAAGGATGGAGCGATGTCTCAACAAATCGAGTCGCATATTACACTAATCTGCCTGCGGGGCGCTATCGGTTTCGCGTAGTCGCGTTCGAGATGAACAACCCCAAACAGACGACTCAGGCTTCGCTCGAGTTCGTACAACAACCTCACTTTTACAGCACCAAGTGGTTTCTGGGCTTGTGTCTGCTGCTAACGTTGAGTGCGGCATGGGCCGTTTATCAGCTCCGTCTGGGACAACTCCGGGCCCGTTTTGCCGCGGTGCTGAAGGAGCGGAACCGGCTGGCGCGCGAGATGCACGACACACTAATCCAAGGCTGCGCGGGCGTGTCCGCGCTTCTCGAAGCGCACTCCAGCCTTAGCGAGTCTCAAGCTCGCGATCGAGGTGAACTCCTGGACTACGCGCGGACGCAATTGCGCTCCACCATCGACGAAGCGCGCCAGGCCGTATGGAACCTGCGACAAAGTCCAACCACTGCAATCACCCCACAACTGGAAGAAATGTCGGAGCAGATCAGTCGGGAATTCGACATACCAATCGACTGTCAGGTCACTGGTAAATCGTTTGGATTCGATCAAGCGACAACGCATGACGTACTAATGGTCACACGTGAAGCCCTCTACAACGCCGTTCGGCACGGAAAACCCCAACGAGTGAGCGTAGGCGCCGTGTTCGAGGAAAACCGTTGCACCGTGAAGGTCATCGATGATGGTTCCGGATTTGATGCTGCCGCGCTTTCTTCGACGCCGAATGGGCACTTCGGCTTGATAGGCATTCGCGAGAGGATCGAGCGTATGGGAGGCAAATTCACCGTACGCAGCAGTATTGGTGCGGGTACCGAACTCGTTATGGAAGTGCCACGCACGGCTGGAGCCAATGCGAAAGAACTCTCAAAGGAGAGGCTGTGAATTTGTCGCAGAAGATCAGCGTGATGGTAGTGGACGATCACCCGCTCATCCGGGTTGGAATCGCTGCCATCGTTAACGCGCGAGCTGACATGACGGTCGTTGCCCAGGCGGGAACCGGCGAAGAAGCGTTGGAATTATTCCGCCGCAACAAACCTGACGTCACGCTCATGGATCTGCGCTTGCCCGGAATAGGAGGCGTTGAGGCAATTGCCGCGATGCGGACGACGAGACCCGACGCCCGCTTCATCGTGGTTACCACCTATGACGGCGATGAGGACATTCATCGTGCCTTGGAAGCCGGCGCCCAGGGCTACATAATCAAAGGGATGCCCTACCAGACTCTCGTCGAAGCAATACACCGCGTGCACTTGGGGAAACGATTCCTGCCGCCCCCGGTGGCCAATGCCCTCGCATCTCGCATGCCAGACTCGGATTTGAGCCCGCGCGAAATGGAGGTGCTGCTTCTGCTGGTTGCGGGAAGGAGCAATAAAGAGATCGCGCAGACGCTTGACATCACTGAAGCAACAGTGAAAAGCCACGTCAGCACCATCCTGATGCGCCTTGGCGTAGACGACCGCACTCAGGCTGTAGTCACGGCTCTACAGCGCGGGCTCGTGCATTTGTGACCGCCGCGACAGGTGGCCGTGGGACGACGGGGACGATCGCATGGAGCACGCCGCGAAGGACCGGCGGCCTGCTATCTCCAATTTGGCCGGAGTGAAAAACTCGTCCGTGCCGGAATTATTTCTTCCACTCCAACTTTTGGCCGATTCGGACGCTTGCATCCACGGCCTAGGCTGCTGGTCGGGCAAAAAGATGTGCCTTCCTGCATGGAAACTGGGCCGGGTCAACGCAGGCGCGAATCTTCGGCAGGAAGGCATTCAGCCTGAACTCAGATCCCTCCAGAAAGGTCCGCTATGCGAAGAACTAAGCAGCATCCGTTCGGCCCCGTGCTGGCAGTCGCGGTCTTGTTTCTCGCTCTCTGCGCCTCGCCCCGTGTGAGCGGCGCAACCCCGTTGTTTGCGAACGGTGCCGACGTGGGCTGGATGACGCAGTTGGAAGGCATGGGCTACACATGGTTCGACGAGACTGATACGCAGCTGAGTGCTCTTCAGATATTGAAAAATCACGGCGTCAACACCATTCGCATCCGCACGTTTGTCAATCCCACTATTACCCCCGGCATCCTGGGTGTGGGAGATACGAATCAGTCGGGAAGCATCGCGCTGGCACAACTGGCAAACTCGATGGGCTTTCAGCTCATGATCGATTTCCAGTACAGCGATACTTGGGCCGACCCCGGTGATCAGGCGATTCCTTCGGCTTGGTCGGGCGAAAGCTATGCGCAGCTGGAGTCCAGCGTTTACAGTTACACCTACAACTTCATGCAGGCGCTGGCTTCCGACGGCATCTACCCACAGTGGGTGCAGGTGGGGAACGAGATCGACAACGGCATGCTCTTCCCCACGGGTTCAACCTCGAACTTTAGCCAGCTTACCGGCCTCATCAACAGCGGTTACAACGCCGTGAAGGCCGTCAGTAGCTCGACGCAGGTGGTCATCCATCTGTCCACCATCAGCGACCTGAGCCACTTCGAAACCTTCTTCGACTCACTGTTGGGCGACGGCGGCAAGTTCGACGCAATCGGCGGATCCTACTATGACGGGCCAGACAATATCAGCACAGTAGCGAGCAACGTGAATGCCCTGGCCGCGCGCTACGGCAAGCCGGTGATCATCTGCGAGATCGGCCATGCGGAGAGCGACTGGACCGGGAGCAATGCCGATGTGAAGGGCGCCATCCAGGCGTTGAAGGCAGTGCCGAACGGGATGGGTCTGGGTGTCATCTACTGGGAACCCGAGGCTCCCGACGATGCGGACACCAACAACTACGGCATGGGTGCGACCCAGATCCTGACAGGAGACGAACTACAGTTCACCAGCGCGATCGATCCATTCCTGTTCAACATCGCAAGCAGCAACCAGATCATCGATCCAGGGTTCACGACAGGACTGAACGGATGGCAGATCTCTCCCACCACGGGAGGCTACAGCTCCACGTACACGCAAGCATCGGGGTCAGGATACGAGCTATCGTTCTGGAGCAACAGCTTCTATAACACCACTGTCTGGCAAACAGACACCGAATTGCCGAGCGGAACCTACACGTTGACGGCATGGGTGGAGAACGGGGGCGGCGAAAAATCAGCAACTATGTTTGCTTATCCCGCCGGGGGCAGAGAGATATCGGTGAAACTTCCTGTGGCGAGCACTTGGACTGAGGTGCAGATCCCCGGAATTGTGGTGAACGACGGCAATGTTTACCTGGGTTTCAGTGTCAACGCCCACGCGGGAAACTGGGTCAACGTGAATTGGGTGCAACTGACCGAGAACTAGCCAGATTGCGCCTCCAGCAGCCGATGGGAGTGGCATGCCGTCACCTCCACCGCTCTCTAACGGCGCGGCAAACCTATTTGAGCGGTTTTCGGATGCGTCCTAGCTTGTTGGTTGCTTGGTTAATCGGAGTTTGGATGTGAGAAATGCCGCTGCCAAGAAGTTCGGATTGGGCAAGTTCATCCCTCCTGTTGGCCGCTTGTTTTGTGCTCCGTTAAGCGTGGCTCTGATTTTGTGCGCGGCCTTGGCCGAGGCCCTCCCTGCTGCGTTGTCTCAGTGCCTCCCTCCTCCATCGCTTGCCGCGGCATTGAAGGCGCAGCCCGATGCCTCTGCCTACGCGAGGCTGGGCAACTGGTTTGCCAACCGCAATCAGCCAGCCTGTGCCGCGGATGCATTCGGCAAAGCTGTTGCGATGCAGCCGGACTCCGCCAATTACGCCTACCTTTTGGGCTTCAGCCTCTACTCTGCCGGCGCGCCCAGGGACGCGATTGCCCCTCTGGAGCAATCGCTTCGCATCGACTCAACATCTGTCGATGCTCACGTTGTGCTGGGATCGGTACTGAGCCGGGTTGGCCGAAAAGCGGATGCGGATGCACAGTGGAGAATCGCACTCAGTCTGGATGCGAAGTCTTCAGCCGCCCTCGAATACCTTGGCCGGGATCTGCTCGTGGATGGAAACTATGTCGCTGTAATCGACCTTCTCCGGCCCGTCGAAGTCTCCGGTCAGCTATCCGCCGCATCCGCGGCCAATCTGTCAGTTGCCTACACCAAGGCAGGATTGCTGAGCAATGCCTACGACGTGCTGCAAACGGCGCTGCGCACGAACCCGTCTTCGGTTCAGGTAATCGAGGCGCTGTCTGCAGTGCTGGTTATGCTCGACCGCTATCAGGATGCCAGTCAGATTCTCGCAGTCGTTGCCAGGCAGTATCCAGGTGACGTGGCGTTGCAAATCCGCTTTCTGCGTCTGCTGGTGCTGACTCACGACCCTGCAGCAGAGCCACTTTGCGAGCGGCTCCTCAAAGCAGGTCCAAACCATTGGGAGGTGCTCTATCTGATGGGCCTCTTGCGGCAAAATGCCCAAGACTTTACGGCGGCTCGGACCTGGTTCGAGAACTCCGTAACGCTCAATCCTGATTACGCCGATTCTCACTTTCATCTAGGATTGGTGCTGGCCGCGCTCAATGACAACTCGGCGGCGAGGAAGCATCTGGAGAAAGCCATTGCATTGGGGTTCCACGAACCGCAAGTACATTACGTACTGGGCAGGGCGTACCGTGTCCTCGGCAACGATGCCGCGGTGCAACAACAATTTCAACAGTATCGGCAGGAAGAGCAGGCCCAACTGAACAAAGAGATAGCCTCATTGAAGTATCACCAAGCCGGTCAGGCGCAGGCGGCCGGTAACTATTCGCAAGCTGCCGAGTATTATCGGCAAGCGCTCAGCGCAGAGCCCACGGAACCTTTGCTAGCCTACGAACTGGCGATGGCGCTCGACAAGACTGGAGATGTAGCCGCTGAACGAACCGCTCTGGAACAGGCAATCAGGGACAACCCGCAGATGGCCATAGCCCAGAACCAGCTCGGATACTTGGATTATTCCGCGGGGATCACAGAGTCGGCGGTCCAACACTTTCAATCAGCCGTGCAGGCGGACCCGGGATTCACCAAGGCCTGGATAAATCTGGCTGCCGCATTGTGCGTGCAGTCGAAGTGGGAGGACGCCAGGAGCGCGCTGAGGCATGTGCTGGAGCTGGACCCAAGCAGCGCGCCCGCGCATGAGCTTATCCAGCGGATCGATTCCATCGAAACCCAGCATTGATAAGAGACTCGATTGCCGAGGTGCGCGCTAATTTCCGGTGACGCAGCTGTCTCGACCCTGGATCATTCGTTGCTCTTTTAGTTGGGCGGGCGAATTTCCTGTTCAGTTCTTTTAGTCGCTTGACCTGGTCCACCTTTCGTTCGCCTTCTCTCTTGTGCCAGCGGCAACAGGTCTGTTCTGCAGCCGCCGCTCCTTTCAACGGCCACCGTCTTGAACAGCTGCGGACATCGATACGAGCTACTGAATCGGCGAAATCTCTTTTGGAGTGTTGTATCCCTCGACCCTTAGCCACGGTTGATTTGCGCCACGTCCTTTCGCATCGTATGTGCTCTCAACATCCACTGTCTCTCCGGGGAAGACGGTTACATAGTTATCGTCGTAAAGAATCGGCAAGATTTCCTCCCCATCTCTCCCATTTGTCAATTCAACGCGTTGGAAAAACGCAATGTGTTTTGATGGATTGTGCAGCGAGATAACTGCGTTGTTTGTCGCTCCAGAAGCGCGCAGAACTCCGCGGACCTCCAGGCGCACTTCGGGCATCTCATTGAGGGCGGTGAAATTTGCCCAACTCTCCTGCTGCAATGCAAATTCTTCATCATTGGCTGGGCTACCAAGGTCATCCAGTGTGGTCGATTGCCAGTAGTCATTGTCTACGATCTGCGACCCCGATTCATGAAGCAGTTCGCAGCGAACGAAATACGTGGATGTCAGGTCATGAATCAGTGGAACAACCAGCGCCACTTTTACACCCTGAGCGGAGACAGCGATATGGCTTACACGCTGGTCATAGCGGACCGCGCCCAACAGATCATAGATTCGAACACGAACCACTAGATTGTTTTCATCGTGCATAGTCTGATTCACGACACTGATGTTTGCACTCTTGTGCTCACCACTGGCGTAGTAATCGAAGACCACGGAAAGCGGATGTAATCCCTTTTTGGCTCCGTAATAGGCACCTCCCGGTCGCTCATAGTAATCGAAGAGGTGCCCGAAACTCGAAGGCCATTGGCTGTTAAGCATCCAATAGAGCATCATTTTGTGGTTTGCCCACCCGTTTGCCGAAAAGTCTTCGAACTGCGCGCGCGTGCCTTCATACAGCCCAAGCTGTGCTTTCTTTGCAAGTTCCTCCGCGCTCGTAGAAGGTCCATATCTGTGGTCTAAAGCGAGCCGGGTATTAAGAAGTTCGCTGTTTCCATGAATCGCGCCTGCATGAAAATACCAGTAGTCATTAAGAGGCCACAAATGATCGGAAGGGATAAACGTCTTCAGGCTCTCAAATGGAGGAATATTCTCGTTATCGCCTTCCTCCGCACAAGAGCCTTCGGCGCCGACGTAACGCTCGCTAAACCAGTAGGAGGGAGGGCGCCACGCGTAAGGGCCTCGCATTCGGATGCCGTCCCAAGGTTCGTCTCTGCCGTGCGACGCGGCGCTGTCGACTACGGCGTTCTGCCAGTGCAGGTCGGTCAACATGCGGTGATAGGCATCACGAATCGGCTGGGGAGGCAGGCCATCGCTGCCATTTGCCCATAGGAATACAGCTGCATGTGAACGTAACATCAGAATCTGCGACCGGAGACTCTCCAGCGCGACTCTGTGGTCTTCCTCGCTCCACTGGTCCCATTTTTCCCACTGGTTGCAGCACATCCAGCCAAACATCAAGGGAATCCCGGCTTCATCGGCCAAATCGACGATGTGCTCACTGGAGATCTTGGATTCCCAGCGCAGCATATTTAGCCCCATATCTTTCGTGTAGCGGATTGCCGTTTCTTCCCGCTTCGGCAAATATTGGAACAGAAGATCGGGAGTATAGTCCGCTCCTCTGATTAGGAAGTTTTTCCCGTTCACCTGAAGATAGAAATTGCCGCCTTTGCCCAGCGCGCGAGAGTTCTCATCTTGATCGCGAAGCTGGGTGACTTCGCGAATTCCAAAACGAATCGCTTCTGAATCTGAAATCTCACGGCTATCTACAAACCTCAGTTTGAGGTTGTAAAGCGCCGGTTTACCCATTGTGTAGGGCCACCATAGATCAGGGTTATTCACCACAAGCTGGGGAAAGGCCGAAGGCGTAAAGCTTATTTGGCGGGTTTCACCTGCTGCGATGTCCACAGATTGACGGATGTGAATGGTTTGTTTGCCAGTACGCGTAATTTCGCCTTCGAGGCTTCCGCGCACATCCGTCGACGATCCGTTTGTCACATCCACATATACCGTGAGCTTGGCTGGGTTGGTTCCTGGACGTGATAGTTCCGTCTGGACAAAAGCATTCGTGAGTTTCACTGGACCCGTCATATATAAGTACACGGGCTTCCAGATGCCAGCATTTCGGTCAGAGACATACGAAATGCCTCCGAATGGTCGATTTGCTTCCAGGGTTGCCACTCCATTCGGAGTTACGGCCGCCGTACCGAGCGATCGGCCATCCTGCCGGAAGAGCACTGTACCCTTACTCACCGGAAGCCCATCCGAGGTGATACTCGCCTGCAAGGACTCAGTTGTAGAGGTTGCGGCATTCACAACCACGTTCGTCGTCACCGAGTTAATCGGACCGGAGCCGGGTGGTGCGAGATAGCGGGCCTCCAAACTGGATGTATCGGCATAACGAGGGTTTATCGGCCCATGGTATCCAAGGTACTTCCAGTTGATCCAATCTTGCCAGCTATCTGCTAGCTCCACACCATTAACGTCCTGAATAAGGCGTTCGGGAGTGACCTTAACGGCCAGTGCGTTTATCTGCCCAGGATGCACAAACTGTGTGACGTTGAAACGATGATCGCTATACATTCCAACAACTTCTTTCTCGTTTGCAACCTCCTTGCCGTTCAACCAGATCTGTGCCCGATAGTTGATTCCCGGGAAGTCGATCCAGAGAACACGCGATCCGGCTGGGACTCTAAAAGTAGTGCGATACCACCAATCCTGTTTCCAAAGATCCTGCGGAACCTTAGTAAGCAGGTTCATTCCGTCGTACAGGTTTGGATAGGTGCCATCCTCCTGAAGGACCGCGAGAACTGTCCCTGGCATTCGGCGGATTGGATGCCAGTTGGCCGGCGCGTACGTCGGCTGAGAGATAGTCTCCCCGGACTCCGACACCGTATTGGCGGAGGCGAGTTTCCAGTCATTTTGCAACTCAAGAACCTGCGAAGACTGCGCCAACGCCCAGCTCGATACACACAGAACGGTGAGCCCAGTCAGGGAACGGAGAAGCCGGTGAATAGAACGGTCCATCGTGATACCTCGATGATTGGGAACATTCGACATTCTTCGGCCGGCCTGGCTATTTGAATTCTGCCCCAGGCAGGCTTGGTACTTTCTCTCCGCTGGAAGCTGCCAGGCATGTCGGAACCTTGGGGTATTTACGTTTGCGTTCGTGTTGTTACCGTTTATTTCGAATGGAGAGGAGTATACACAGCCTCAACTGCTCGTCAAGACATCCTGGTTTATGGCCGGCAAGAGGCGCCTCAAACCCCTCCTATTTTCCGCCCTAACCTCCCCACAGGTGCCTCAGTACCCACCGGACTCTCCAAATTGCTCGCAAAGATTGACCATGGACCCAGCCCTACTCTTGCCACTGTTTGTGCTATCGCCCTTGCCGGCGACAGTTAACTTTGGCCGATCATTGAGGATTTCAGAAGATTTTCGTTGGTTTCTGAGAGTTTTTGCTGACTTTCGTTAACTTGCGTTAATCATACTTTTGGCGGATGCGTCGGCCAGAGTGACAAGCGTAACGTTTGCTGCGACTCCGAAGAGCCATGATTCGGAGTCTCCGAAAATATTGGGCTGGTCTGGACTAGACGGACTCCCCAACGGAAATATCCCGTTTGCACTTGGGGCTGCGCGGATCTCGATCCGGGTTGCCTATTACGTACCTGGAGGTAGTTATGCAAGCAATCGTCACAGAGAGCCTGCGATCACTGTTACTCGTTCTAGTCATAACTCTCGTTGGCTTTGGCGAGGTTGCCTTTGCACAAGGCACGAGTGGCAGTTTGACGGGGCAGGTTTCCGATACGACCGGTGCGGCTGTTGCCGGGGCGACAGTCACTCTCACGAACCTGGGCACAAACTATCAACAGACCCAGAAAACGAATGGCATTGGAGTCTACTTGATTACTCCAGTGGAGCCCGGTAACTATTTGCTGGCGATCGCCGTTTCGGGGTTCGCCCAATACAGGCAAACGGGCATCGTCATCCACGCCAACGAGGCTGCCACGCAGGACGTTCATCTGAAATTGGGCACCGCCGGTGAAACCGTGAGTGTGACCGCTGACGCCGAGCTCATCAATACGACTACTCCAGAACTGGGCATGACGATTAATGAGACGTCGGTGAGCGAGTTGCCGCTGAACGGCCGCGACCCCGGGACGCTGGCTTGGCTGGCTCCAGGTGTGATCAACGCCAATCTGGGCAATAGCTACACGCAAAGCGGCTTCTCCTTCCCCAATGAGACCGCTGCGGACTCCAACGGCGGACGCCAAGGCAGCACCTACTACCTCCTTGACGGCGCGCCGAACATGGACACCTATTTGGGCCGCGCAGCTCCATTTCCGAACGCCGATGCTACCCAGGAATTCACCATTGTCACCAACAACTTCAATGCCATGTATGGGTTCGCACCCGGCGCCGTAGTCAGTATTCAAGTCAAGTCTGGCACGAACCAGGTGCACGGCGGCATTTTCGAGTTCCTGCGCGACGACGCTTTTGACGCCAAGGACTGGTTTACGCATCAAATCAACCCTTTGCACCAGAATCAGTTCGGAGCGTATGTAGGCGGGCCGATCCGGAAGAGCAAGCTCTTCTTCTTCGGTAATTACCAGGGAACGCGTTCAGCTGCCGCATCGAGCGAAAACCAGACTTACGCGCCCACCGCAGCCATGCTGGCTGGCGACTTCAGCGGCTTGGGGATGCCCCTCTGCCCCAACGGAGAGTCGGCGGTCTGTCCCTTCACCACCATTAATGGCACGCCGAACCAATTAGATACAGGCTCCGGATACAGCTATAACCCAACCGCGCTCCAAGTCGTGAAGGACGCCTTGCCGCAGGTGGGAAAGGCGGGGGTGAGCACGGCGGGGTGCACTGCATCGGAGATTGCGGCAGGCTGCGTGGAGTACACCAGCGCACCAATCGTTAACAACTACGACGAGGGTACGGGTCGTCTGGACTGGGACATCTCTTCAAAGCAGCGCGTGTCTCTAGTCAGTTATGTGAACAAGCTGGTGCAGCCTTCGGGCGATACACCGGGCAACGTTCTTTCGATGCTGCCCTTGGCTACCTGGCAGTACACCTTCGCCGAGAAGATGCAGTATTTCAACGAGACAATGAACGACACGTGGACCATCAGCAATACAATGGTCAACGTTGCCTCGGTTTTCTGGACGCAAATGTCCGCGCATAACGGCTCGGCCGCTTTGACTGCCGAGAAAAAGCCCTTCTGCTGGTCCAGCTACATCAATGTGACGGAGTTGCCCGGCGGCTGCTATCTGGAAGGCTTCGAGGTGGATGACGGAGGTTTCGAAAGCGGCTGGTACGAGCCATCGCAGGAAGAGCGAACTACCTACGGCCTCTACGACAACTTCTCCAAGACGTTCGGGCGGCATACGCTCCAGCTCGGCATGAATCTCCAGCATCAGTTCGCGGAAGAGTACACGCAGTATCCCACGCAGCCCGAGTTAGACTGGAACGGAAGCTACACCGGCAACGGCCTGGCGGACTTCCTGGTCGGCGATCTCTATGACTTTACGCAGGGCGCCGGCGAAGTCTCTCCTGTTACTGGCTGGCAACTCGGACTCTATGGGCAAGACCTGTTTCGACTGCGGCCCAATATCAATCTGACGCTCGGCCTGCGTTGGGATCCAAACCTGCCTCCGCAGATTCCTGCCGGCAGAGGAGCGACGTTCGTTCCCGGCCAACAGAGCACCGTTTACCCCAACGCGCCCGAGGGATTGGTGTTCCCAGGAGACGCAGGAATCGGTAGGGGACTGATGCGTACGACCTATGGATACTGGGAGCCGCGTCTCGGAATTGCCTGGCAGCCGAAAGGGCTTCCCAAGACCGCATTCCATGCCGGATTCGGCCTCTTCACGCAGCCCCTGATCTACTCGGGCTACAACCAGATTGCGGACAATGCTCCATTCGCCCCCACCTTTACGCCCCAGGGCACGAGCACCACTCCGCTGAACTTCAGCAACCCCTGGTCCACGTTTACAGGCACAGGCGGCGTAAGCCCGTTCCCGCCCTTCGCCTCGACGACCTACAGGCCCCCGTCGAGCGTTACCTTTGCGTCAGGGAGCAGCATTCCCGCAACCTTCTCGCCCAATTTCAAATTGGGCATCACGCAAAGCTGGAACCTTTCCGTCGAACAGGGATTTAAGTCGAACATAGTGGCGCGGCTTGCGTACGTGGGCAGCGAAACCTATCACCAGTCGACGATTATTGACGAAAACCCGGGCATTTACTACGGAGCCGGCAATGCCAATAACGGAGCGCGCGGGACTTACCCGGCCTTTGGTCAAATCCTAGCCGATGTCAGCCCGGGCACGGCGAGCTACAACGGACTCGAACTTACAGGCGAATGGAAGCAGTCGCACGGCCTCCAGTTCCAATCCAACCTCACCTGGTCAAAGGCCATCGACGATACCTCCTCATCGAACATCAGCTTCGGCTATAACGCCATTGGCGATCCGTTCAACTTGCGCTGGAGCCGCGGCGTCTCGACACAGAACTTCCCCGTCGTGTGGGTAAGCAACTTTGTTTACAGAGCTCCTTTGCTGAAGGGGCACAACCAGCTGATGCGTGCGGTGCTGGGAGGCTGGGAAATAAGCGGCATCTACAACTGGATCTCCGGTGCGGGCCTGACCATCGGCGGCGGCGCAAACGGCAGCAATAACTCCTACGCTGACCAGTACGAGGACCGGGCTGATTATGTGCCGGGGCAATCACTCAACGTAAAAAAAGGGTCCCGCTCGCAGTGGCTGAATGAATACTTCAACACTGCAGCATTCACACCCAACGCTCCGGGAACCTTCGGAGACAGCGGCAAGAACATCATACGGGCGCCGCACACCACTTTCGGCGACACCGGCATCGATAAGAACTGGACATTTGCAGAGCGGTACGGCGTGCAGTTCCGGTGGGAGTTCTTCAATGTGTTCAATCACCCGTCTTTCGGTTCTCCAGGCACGACCCTCGGCGAAGGCAACTTTGGCCAGATTTCCGGGACAGGCTCTGAGCCACCGCGCGTGATGCAAGGAGCTCTGAAATTTAGCTTCTAGTCCAGCGGGGGCTCAGGCAGGTCTCTAACTACCCCTTTTGGCAAGGGCGGATCGAGATTGCTGCGCGGCAATCTGCACGACCTTGCTCGAAGCTGAAGTGCATTGCAGGGTCGGGCGAGTATCATTTCCTTTTTCCCGTGATTTCGATGTTTCCGTTCCCCCGTTTTATTGCCTCAGCTCACAAACAGCAGGGAACGGATTCCAAGTCTGCGGCCCAATTGCGGCCATTGACCATCATGCGTGCTCCCGCATAGAGCTGACCATATTTTTGGGCGGCAGCAAAAGTTGGAATTTAAGAATTTCGAGCAGTCCGACCCGGGAAAATGAAGGTGGTCTTTCGTGTTCCGCGAGAAGCTGTTAGGATATTTCTGTGACCAAGCTCTGCACAAATCCTGCTGCTGGTTTTGCCTATGCTGGTGGAGATCTGGATCGGCGTCAGCAATCTGTGCAACTGATTTTGCACATGGCGCAAGTGCAGGAAGAGGACGAAATTTGGAGGCGGTTTGGGGGCGGTTCGGACAGGAATCGCGCTCTTTCGGGCAATCCGGTGCAACCGGTGCACGATATGCAAAGCGTGCAAGGCCGCATAAACACTGGCGATTTCGCATCTTGTTGATTTGGCAAGTGGGGACGTAGTTCAGTTGGTTAGAACGCTGCCCTGTCACGGCAGAGGCCGCGGGTTCGAGTCCCGTCGTCCCCGCCATTCATTCTTAAGCAGTTAATGAATGGTGCCCCCACTCAAGCCTACCCACAATTTCACCCACACCCTTCACTGGACGGTCTCCCTTTTGAATCCCACCGCGTCAATGAATTTGTCTTGAGCGGCGATCATCTCGTCGAGGTCTTCGTCCGTGTACAGATCGAGCGTGGTCTGAATCCGCGAGTGTCCCAAGATTCCTTGCACTGTCTTCGGGTTCTCCTTCGCCTTGTTCACCAGCCAGTTCGACAAGCTGTGTCGCAGGTTGTGTAGACCCCAGCGATGCCCGTCCGGGATTACGACCCCGGCTTTCTTCGCCGCTGGTCGCAAGTGAACGCGGCAGAATACCCCTGAGCAAATTGGTGTCCTGCCGCTGTTTCTCATTGAGGCAAACACGAAGTCCGTGGGCTTGGCGTATGGCGTTTCCTTGTGCCATTCGCGCAAGTAGTGGGTTAGCACCTTGCCCATCGGTGCATCGCGTTCCGAAGAGGGTGTTTTCGTCTCGCCGTCCACGCCCGTCCTCTTCCATGACTTAACGATCCTGATCTTCCGCTCTTCCCAGACGATGTCAGCCCACCGAAGCGACAGCACTTCAGAACTCCGAAGCGCAGTTGCCGCTACGACAAACACCAGAGTGAAGTGCAGCATGTTCCCCATCACAGAACGCAGTATCAAGAGCGTCTGAGCCGGGGTGATCTTGATCGCCTTGTACGTGGTCTTGGTGCTGGTCGCCAGTCCCTCCACTAAATTCTTGGTGACCTTCTTGTGGATGATCCCGACTGAATAGATTCGGTTCATGATGCCCCGAATCTTCGAAACCGTGGTCCACTCATACCCATCCTTGTTGTGAAGTGCATTGAACCATTTCTGAATTTCGAGCGGCTCGATGTCCTCCGCAATCTGATCGCCCCACTTTGCGACAACGATGTCGCGAACGTAGTGCTCAAGAATGGGCTTTGTGTTCTCGGACTTCGGACTGGCGGTGACCTCTGGGTCGAACTCGACCTTGAGGTAATACTCCGCAAGTTCGTTGAATCTGATCCTTCCTACTTGTGCGTTGCCGGAGTTGATCCTAACCCTCAGCCCAAGACGATCCACCTCAGCGTTTGCGTCGTCTTCCGTAGGAAAATGGGAAACCAGACCCACTGCGAGCGGTGTCTGCTCCGCGCCCTTGATCCGATAGCGAAGCACCCAAATCCATCCTTCCTTTGTTCTTACTTTCTTCAAACTGCCCCGCTGGTATGCCATTAACGGCCTCCTTTGCGGGGACTGCCGTCAGCCATTCTACGGCCAGATGTGGTGTTTGCAGCAACCTTGATTGGGGCACGATTGCTAAGCACCCATGCGCGTAGCTCGGTGAGCAGGTAGCGCCACGTTATGCGCCGACCAAAGCTGATCGGATGCGCTGGAATGAGTCCAAGCCGTGAAAGCCTGAGGATATGTTTTCGCGAGCAATGGAAAAATGAGGCTGCGACGGTTGCATCGACGAAGTGCTCTTGCGCGGCTTCTATTTCCAGCCCAGCGTTCGGTGTTGAAAATCGTTGCTGTTCTTCGCTCTTCAATCAACACTCTTCCTCGCCTCGCCGATCCTGCGGATGCCAGACATGTAAGCGATAGTCCGTTACTCTGCTGCCGGGGGTTGTGACCCGACCTCCGCATTAAGGAACGCTTCGCTTGCCGTTCCCCACTCTGCATTAGTTCTTGTGATTGATGAAGACGCACTTGCCGTTCGTCAACTCACGATCACACACTCTGCACTTGTTCGCTGCCATGGCCTCGATCTCATTCATCGGCGTGCTAACGGCCTGCCCCGGCTCAACGAACGGATGGAACGCCGTCTTGTAGCCGATGCCTCGGCTGTTCTCGCGAATGCGGAAGCCAATTTCTCTCTTTTGCTCGTACGCCATCGTTAAGGATTCAGCGTCCTCTGGTGGAATCTGTTCCAGAATCTCCTTGAACAGAAGCTTGAGAATGAACTTGGATGGATGGTTGACGCTGTTTGCTTTCTTTACTGTTGACACTGTAGTTCTCCTACGTACTCTGCTGTCGGGGGTTGTGACCCGACCTCCGCATTAAACGAGCTTGCGCTCGTCCACTCTGCTTTGTTTCGGTTGGTACGTTCTCGCGCATTTCATTTTTCCTCCAAACAAAAAGACGCGGCTCCTGAGGAATGTGGTTTCGCTCCACGTACTTTTCTCTCAGGAGCCGCGCCGGATTTCTCCGCGTCGGATTTCTTGCCTACCGCTGGCTCAGTCGCCGATTGAACTTAACGGCGCACGCGCTTCAGTTCGGCGTCCAGTACCAGCCAGAAGAAACGAACCTAGGACGACCGAACACTACTATGATGCCAAGTTCAACCGAGATGATTCAGGCGAACACCGCACGGGGCGCGGCTTTAGCGGGGCAGCTTATTTGAGGCTTTTCGACGCGCTGTAATTTTCCGCTTGCATGCGAGGAATGGCGAGAAGAGTAACTACTAACAAGTTTTGTCACTTTGAGCCTGAAGGTGAAGCGGTGCCACAGAAGAACAGGCAGCAGACACATACGCAGACGCGACGCACGGGCGTCGCCTCTTGGAACTGGCCCCGAAGCCAACAAGCGCAGACGCCAGCCATTCGATGACGACGAAGCCTAGTCGTTCTCCCACCAACCGAGCACCTCGGTGATCCAGTAGCCGTGATGGCTGCCGAACTTCAGCCTGTGCTCGGCGCATGACCACTTGACCTGAATCCCAGACTGCAAAAACCAGACCAGCATGTGCGTTGCTGGATGCGGCGGCGTCCCTTTGTACTGGCAGCGGGGTTTTTCCATAACGTGACAGCGGGCTGCGATGCCGAGCATCGTGGAGGTTGACGGTCTCCCATTCGCCCGCTACTAACGATCCCATAGTCCACAGACCAGCCCAACTATCAAGGCAACGAAAGCCGCAACTCGCCAGTGAAGCCAAGCTTTCCGACTATCGGATGGCTTAACTTGATGGGTGAAAGATACAACGCACGCACTGACCGCTACGCGATCTTGCATAGGATCGCTAATGACCCCGACATGTCGGCAGCCGAGGCAGCCCGCCTGTTCCATGTGGCACGGCACACGGTGGAACGCTGGTGCCGCGAGGAGGGCATCTCGCTGCGGAATCACAAAGCTCCGCGTGTAAGTTTTGTGTTGAACCAGAAGCAGAAGCGCCGCAAGCGCCTGACACAGGAACTTGCACAAGTTACCCGCGAAATCAAGGATTTAGAGGAGCTAGACCCCAACGCGCCGTATCAGAAGCCAAAAAAGCACAAAAAGGAGGCTGTTGGGTATTAGACATCAGTGCCGTAGCTGGCGCGAGAACTTGGCGGCTACCGAGTTCTCTCTTGGGTAGGGTTCTCGCCAGAGAATTCTGTGGGGCGGTTCTCATAGTACCGCCCCGCGTTTCACTCGCTCTATGACGGCTTTACCCAGCCGTGACAGTGAAACGAAGGAAAACTATGAATGACCTAAAGAAATTGCAATCACACAAGACTGAGCTTAAGGAGCTATGGGATTTCCTTGAGATCAAGACCCCATTCCCATCAACAGACGTTGCCGTATGGCTCTTGGACTTGGGCAAGGATGAAATCGAAGCGGGATTCCATCAGCTTGCCAAGCAGTTCCCAAGATCAACCAGCGACCAAAGAGCACAGCGACAATGACGACCTCAGCCGCAACCAAAGTCAAAGAGATACGGAAGGCCCATCCTGAGCTATTTCAGGAAGAGCGCTCCCTCGCCCGCAAGATCGCCGAATCAAGTCTATATGACTGGAACGCCTCGGCGCGATTCCTATTAACGCAGATTGCCGTCCTTTCAATGGACGAGGACAGCACCTACCCCGACGACGCTCCTGAAGCGTTCAAGGCGGACAAAGAGGGTTGGTGCTGGATGAGCCAAGGTAGACTGGCGATCAGGATCGGCAAATCGCTGTCCACAGTTGAAAAGCTCATCGCACAGTTCCGCAAAGACGGTGTAATCCAATACCGCGACTGGCGCGACGATAACAAAACCCTCCACGCCGAATACAAAATCGTGGAGTCCGTGATTGACGCCCAACAACGCCCAAGCCAACGCGCCGACGTGGAGCGCCCACCACGCTACGAAAAATCCCGCAAGGGAACTGCTTCTCATCGCCCGCGCGACATCAATGGAAAATTCCTCAAGCAGGTGGATGACGATGAATAGACCTACCGTAAGTTCAGTGGAGACCTACCGTAAGTTCAGTGGTTTTCCAGCACCAACTCAGTGGAGACCTACCGTAAGTTCAGCGGAGACACCTACCGTAAGTTTAATGGTGACCAGCCACTCAACTTACGGTGTACGTAGTCTCTCAGAAGTCTTTGAATCTTTCAGAGGTTTTGCACGCAGTTGGACAGGAAGCCCCGCACCCAGTGGCGGCGTGCCGCCGCGACTAGCGGCTGTGCCTGCCCTTACTCAAGTCAAGAACATAAAACCTATGGGTCTTAAGGCGGTAAGAGCATGAGACCTAGAAAACAGGGAGTAGTGGTCACGCTGCCAGAGACTAAGCCCGTAGGTCTGGCGGTAGAAGCCATCAAGTTGCTGAAGGAACGCGAACAGCGCTTGGCTGCTGACCGCGCTAGAAAAGCCGCGATACCAGTTCCGAACCGCATCGCCTACGCGGAGACGGCATTCAAGAACTGGAAACAGGGGATGCGCGTGCCGCGCTGCCTCAAGTGCGATGGTCTCTTGCATCCTGAAGAGAACCATCAGTGCGAAGGTTTCATCCCGAAGTATGAAGTTTGGGACGACGAACGACGTGAGCGTGCGGAGCAACGCCGCGAAGACATCCGCGAAGCACGGCTCAACGGTTTACTGTTCCGCGAGGATGAAGATTATTGCGAAGAGGACGCGCCAGAGGAAGATTGGTGCGACGAGGATGATGGCGATCCCATGTGGGATTGACCTTCGCTAACAAGATTTGCCGAAGGGCAAAAACAAAGGCACGGCTGCTCGATACATTAAGTAATCGCAAAGCCTCTCAATCCTAGAGTCAGCGTCGCTCATCGTCTCCCTTCTCAGGCATTTTGCAGCACCCCTCAACGCCAATTCCCGAACTTCCAAAATTCTTTCAAGGAGCGGAGTTTTCGCGCCTGCGGCAGACGTGATTAAGCTGCGGGATCAACGAAATTGCCAATATCACTGGCAAATCCATTCGATGCTCTGTCAGAGGAGTTCCAAATTATGCATGCAAGACCAGAAATTCGCGAGCGGATTTTGTGTGCCAAGCTTCGGAAGTGGGCGCGGATCGGAAGCAACCCTCATCTGTACACGAACTGTTCGGTGTCCAATGCCCGACGCAACTACGCAAAGCTATACGCCCACCACGGCGACCTTGCCCGGCGCTGGAAGCTGTCTGTCGCGTCGGCGTACCCGCCGATCTAAGCCACAAGGAATCCGACGCATGGTAGGCACAGATATGGATCAACAGCTTTGGTTCGCCGGGCGGTGGTGGTGGTTCCCGACCGCGAGTGGCGATTTGGAGTCGGCTGAGTTCGAGTGGCGGGACAACAGGGTTTACTTGCTGGAACGCGATGGCAGCGCCGTCGAGGGCATCCTGTTTGCGGGCGAGGTCGAGCTTGATCGGGAACTCGGAGAACTGTTAGAGGGCGAAGAGTAGTTGCAATGCTGCCGGTTTTCCTGCTTGCCGTGCGGTCTGTCAGAAACGCTACACGTGAGGCGGGGAGACGAGAGAACAATGGGATCGGGAACTATTCATTTGGACTACCTTTCAAAAGAGTCTGGCGGCAGCGGCGTACCCTCTTCATGTCTGTTTATGATTGCCTGCACTCTGTCGCCGTGCTTTTCGCAAAACCATTGCTGATAAATCTTGATTGAGGCTGGTTTATCGCACCGCACCTCGTCGCAGTCTGGTTCTTGGACGCCGCCTTCGCAGCGGCAGCCTTTGATCGTGTACTCGCAGTAGTGGTTCATATGTTTAGTTAATACTCATCTCTTGGAATCCGAGCCTCTTGATGATCCTGATTGGAGGTTTCCCGCCAGCGTGAGCTAGACAGTCGCGGGCGTCACCGAGGCATCGTCGAAGCTCACAACAGGCGCAGATGGGGCAGCAGCCGTTTTATCGGGCGCTGTGTGACGTGTTGGGTACGGCAGAAACTCGTAGCGGCAAACACTTTTGAGATGAGCTT
>JBAUVZ010000340.1:0-7202 GCA_049583505.1 Candidatus Sulfotelmatobacter sp. | reverse complement strand
TGGCGGATGCGGGCGTGCGGCAGGGTGACGGTGCCGTCGGGATGCGCGGCGCGCTGTTGCTCGAGACGCTTTTGCGTTTCGTTCTCGGAGTTGCTGGTGAGTTGTTGCAGCCGCGCGAGCCGGTCGGAGGCGAGACCTTCGGGGTACCGCATCAGAGGCAGCGGTCCCTTCTCGGGCCGGAAGAGCTGCTTGAACACGCGCTGGGAGCGGCTGCCCTGGAGGTCTTCCGCTTCTATCGCCACGCGGAACGGGCGCAGCGGTACGTCCACCGCGAGCATGAATTCGGCGTCCTGGGACGAGTTGTTGATGCGCAGGGCAGTCAGCACCTCGAGTTCCTTGCCCTGCTCGTCGAGCAGGTGGAAGCGAACGCTCCCGACAGACTCGGTGTGGTAAACGTGCGCGACAGCTATTTGGCGGTGGCCTTGGGAGGGTTCGCCCTCGAGACTGGTGTAGCCGGGACCTTCGCGCCCAAAAGCCAGCCGCTGAAACTCGAAGGAGGTGAAGTCAGGGCCGGAAGCAGTGGAGGAGGAGGAGGAAATGATCAGAGGCTTGAATTCCTGTCCGCGTGCGACGAGGGACGATAAGAGAAGGAGGGCAAGGACTGCGCGCATAAGATCAAGCTGCGTTTAAATTACAAAATTACCAAATCTCACTTCATCACTCCGCGCTGCGCAATCCCGATGTTGTCGCGGGTCGTGTTCTTCACCAGATACATCATCTCGTCAGCCTGCCGGATGATGTCGTGCGCATCGCGCGCATCATGCGGATAAGTAGCCAGTCCAATCGAGGCCCGCACATTCAGATTCAACCCTTCGTCGCGGCAGAAACTGCTGGCCCGCAGCGCATCCCGCAACCGTTTCGCCACCACCAGGGCGGAATCCTTCCCAGTCTGCGGCAGCAGCACTACGAATTCGTCGCCCCCGTAGCGGTAGGCAAAGTCAATCAAACGCAGTTGCGCTTTCACCAGGTAGCCAATCTCCGCCAGCAGCTTGCTGCCGATCAAGTGCCCGTGGGTGTCATTGACCGTCTTGAAGTGGTCAAGATCGATAAACAAGACGCTGAACTCGTAGCCGAAGCGCGACGAGCGGTAAACCTCGGTTTCCAGCGTCTTGTACAAGTGCCGCGCGTTGTACAGCCCGGTGCAGTCGTCCGTGATCGTCAGTTCCTGTATCTTTTCCACCCAGCGCGCGTTCTCGATGGCGATGGCGGCGTAGTCGCAAAGCGAATGGAGGAAGAAAACTTCGGGCTCGTTGAATTGCGACAAGTCCACATTCACCAGTTGGATCACGCCCAGCACCCGCAGCCTCGAGCGCAGCGGCACGCAAATCACCGAGTGCGTCTCCCACTGCGTGGCTTCATCGATGCGCTTGGCAAACCGCGGATCGCTTTCCACGTCGGCCGATATCACCTGTTCGCCGTGCTTCGCCACCCAGCCGGCGATGCCTTCGCCCACCTTCAAACGGACATTCTTCAGCGCTTCGGCGGCGTCGCCCACCGCAATGGCGAAGTAAAGTTCGTTGTGTTGCTCGTCCACCATCAGCAAAGACCAGGTGTCAGGACGGAAGTATTCCGCCATCTTTTCCATGATGGTCTGCAGAATGGAGTCGAGGTCCAGCGACGACGTCAGCGCTTTGGCCACGTCGTGGAAGATGGTCAATTCCTGGCTGTGGCGCGTCAATTGTGTGCCGGTGGCCTCGGGCATGCCTGATTCCTGATCCTAATTCCTGATCTCAAATTCCTTGATCTTCAGATGGACGGAGTGACAGTTCCAAAAATTATAGGAGCGCCCGCTAAATGGGGCAATGAACGTTGGTAACAGGAACCCTTAAAGCCAATGGGATGCTGAGTTTAGCCTCCGTCCATGTGGGGACGGTCGCCTCGAGAGCCTGCCCTGAGCGAAGCCGGGTCCAGCCGAGCGCAGCGAGGCGGTTCACTACGATCCGGCTGGAGACTCTTGATGGCCTTAACGGTGGGAGCCGGCAACTCCGCTCCGGTGTCTAAGTCGGTCATGCGGTCACGTCAACTCACGTTAATCTTGCGCCCCGTATTGCTGCTCAGCGCACTGGGGCTTGCCGGCCCAAGCCACGGCCAGTCAGGCGAACTTGCTATCACCCACATCACCATCATCGATCCCGGCGTGGCCAAGCCGCAGCCCGACATGACCGTCCTCATCCGCGGGAATGAAATCGCCTCGGTGGGCAAGGCGAAACTCCTCAAGCTGCCCGCCTCAGCCAAGGTGATCGATGGCACCGGCAAGTTTGTCATTCCCGGACTCTGGGACATGCACACTCACTTCCGCGATGCCGACCGTGACCTCAAGATGTACGTTGCCAACGGCGTGCTCGGGATCCGCAATATGGGTGGCGCCGCCAAGTTGGTCTTTCCTCTGCGGGACGCGATCGCCGCCGGCCAGCGCCTGGGCCCCAAGATTGTCGCGAGCGGGCCGATCGTGGATGGTCCCGATTCCTGGTCGAATCCCGAATTCACGGTCTCCGTCAAGAGCGCCGACGAAGCGCGCTCGACGGTGAGCTCGCTCAAGCAACAGGGTTCAGACTTCGTCAAAGTCTACGACGGGCTGCCACGGGACGCTTATTACGCGATTGCTGACGAGACCAGCAAGCTGGGCTTCTCATTCGCCGGCCATCTTCCCAGTGCGATCAGCGTAAGGGAGGCTTCAATCGCCGGGCAGCGCACCATCGAACACGGAGTCGTTCTTGCCGGCGGATCGACGATCGAAGATGAGTACATCAAGCGGCGCCTGGACCAATCGGCATTTCAGGAGGCGCTCAGCACGAAGAACTTCGCGCTGATTCCGGCAAAGATTGCCCGCGACCAGACCGCGATGCTCGACCACTTCAGCCAGGAACGCGCCGACGCAACCTATCGCCTGCTGGCCAAGAACCATACCTTCCTCACTCCTACTCTGGTGACGGAGCACTCGCTTACATTCATCGATGATCTGAACAAACAGGCTGACCCCAGAACGCAATACGTCGAAGCTGAGGAACTGAACTGGTGGAAACCCGAGAACGGTATGCTCACCAAATACCGGACGCCGGAGTACATCGCCATGAGAAAGCGGGAGTACACCAAGATGCTGGAAGAAATCCCACGGGCGGAGACACTCGGCGTGCGTCTTCTGGCTGGCACCGACGTCACCATCCCGTACACATATCCTGGCTTCAGCCTGCACGATGAACTCAAAATACTTGTCGAAGCCGGCCTCACTCCCATGCAGGCGCTCGAAACTGCGACCACCAACCCAGCTCTTCTGCTCGGTTTGTCGAGAACCTGGGGCTGGGTCGGACCCGGCTACGCTGCTAACTTGGTTTTGTTGAAGGCCGATCCTCTAGCGGACATCTCGAACACCACGAAAATCGATTCTGTCGTGGTGAGCGGGAAATGGCTGGACCGTGCCCAACTCGATCAGCTACTCAACGACGCGAAGGTGTCCAATACTGATAGCGACTCTCAACAGCATTGAGTCGCGGTCTGACCGGGGCGTATCCTTCTACATATGCGAATCGACACGCAGCCCTCAATCGCCCTATCGGCAGCGTTCGCGCTGGCAGTACTTCTTTCGCCAGTTCTACGAGCCCAAAACGCCGCCCCGGTGGACCCCAAAGCCGTTCCCGTCATCGATGGCGGCATCGGTCCCTGCTCCGCCGGATTCACAGTAACGGATAACGCGCAATCGCCAGTCTACGCCGCCACCATCAGCGTCCACATCGCCTACGGATTCATGTACCTCCGCAAGCTCGATCTTCAAGTCGGCACCAATGCCAGCGGCCAGGCCCGTTTCACCGGACTGCCCGACCGCACCAAGCAAGGACTCTTCTTCCATGCCTCCGAAGGCAGCCGCGAAGGCTCAGCCTTCGTCGACCCAGCCAAAACTTGCAAGGCACAACTCACCATCCAGCTGGAGAAGAAAACTCCGTAACCGAATTCGTGTAAATTAAGGATGCTTTTCTGCTGACCGAGAGCGAGCAGCTCTGGATTCGCACCGACACTTTCAAGATTGCGAGGACATATGAAGGTTTTCCTCTGTTCACTCGTGCTGTTGTCGTTCTCTCTTCCCGCCTGGGCAGCCCATCCCTTACACGTCGAAGACGTACAGCGCCTGTCGCGTGTTGGAGGCCCTCGTGTGTCACCGGACGGGAAATGGGTCGCCTTCACCGTGGCACGAAGTGATGTCGAGAAGAACAGGTCGGTCACAAATATCTGGAGGGTCCCCGCAGCGGGTGGCGACCCGCAACAAATAACCTTTGCCGAACAGGGCTCCAACGGCGACCTGCGCTGGTCACCGGACAGCCGCTACCTGTATTTCGTCAGCACGCGCGTCGAAAACAAACGCCAGATCTTTCGCCTGCCGGTGGAAGGAGGCGAAGCCAAACAAGTGACGACTGTTCCCACGGGAGTTGACGCATTCCTGTTGTCTCCAGACGGCAAGACCATCGCCATTACAGCCAGCGTCTTCCCCTCATGTACAGACATGGCCTGCAACGAGAAAATGGCGAAGCAGCGCACCGACAATCCAGTGAAAGCCCGCGTCATTACCGAGATGCCGTTCCGGCGATGGGATACATGGGTTGACGGCATGCGCAACCATATCTTCCTTTTGCCCGCCGAAGGCGGCGTCGCGAAAGATGTCACGCCGGGCGATGTCGATTCCCCGATCTGGACCGAGAGTGGCACCGAGGAAGTCGCGTTTTCTCCCGACAGCAGCGAAATCTGTTTCTCCCGCTTCGTCGAGAATGAGGCTCTCACCGGCAACAGCGACCTGTTCGTGATGCCGGCAAGTGGAGGCGCGCCCAAGGCCATCACCACTAACAAGGCCACCGACAGCACGCCACTCTATTCCCCGGATGGCCGCTACATCGCCTACAGCGCCACTCTGCGCCCGATGCAGGAGACTGACCTCACTCGTCTTTTCCTTTACGATCGCAAGACCGGAGAACACAAAAACATTTTCGAAGCTACCGATCGGTCCGTAGCCTCGTATGCGTGGGCGCCCGACAGCAAGAGTCTTTATGTGACCTTCGAAGACCGCGGCCTCCAGCCGCTGGCCCGGCTGGACATTGACACCTTGAAAGTAACGCCGCTCGACGCTACTGGCACGGCCGGCGACGCCGACCTTTCGCGGGACGGGACATTTCTCGTTTTCTCCCGGATGGATTTCTCCCACCCCGCGGAACTGTTCCGGCTGAACCTCCCGGCAGCCTCCGGTTCGGCCACGCCGCTAACTCGGATGAACGCTCAGGCGGTGCAAGATATCGAGTTTGGCGAGGCTTCCAGTTTCACATTCCGCGGTTGGAACGGCGAAAACATCCAGGCGTGGCAGGTGAAGCCACCGGGCTTCGACACAAATAAGAAATACCCGCTCCTGCTGCTGATGCACGGCGGCCCCGAAAATTCCTGGACCAACGAGTTCCACTACCGCTGGAACCCGCAATTGTTCGCGGCCGCTGGCTACGTCGTAATTATGCCGAATTTTCACGGCTCCTCGGGCTTCGGTCTCAAGTTCATGGACGCCATCAAGGGCCAGTGGGGAGGGGCGCCCTATGAAGATCAAATGAAGGCCGTCGATACCGCGCTCACCTGGCCCTACGTCGATACCACCCGGGTAGCGGCCGCGGGCGCCAGTTACGGCGGCTACATGGCGAATTGGGTGGAGGGCCACACTGACCGCTTCCGCACCATCGTCTCTCACGATGGCCTGTTTGACGTGCTGGCGATGTTCTATTCCTCGGATTTTGTAGGCGGCATCCAGCAGGAGTTCAAGGGCTCGCCCTGGGAGAACCAGCAGGCCTTAATTAATCAAGCCCCATCCACCTTCGCCAAGAATTTCAAGACGCCAATGCTGATCATTCATGGGGAACATGACTACCGCGTCGATCCCAGCCAGGGCTACGCCATGTTCCAGGTTCTCCAGGCCATGCACGTCCCCTCAAAGCTTCTGGTGTTCGAGGAGGAAAACCACTGGGTGCTCAAGCCCGCCGACAGCATCTTCTGGTACCACAACGTACTGGATTGGCTGGAAGAATGGGTTAAACCAGATCACGCCGGTTTCGAGAAGCATCTTCAGGCGAGTTCCGGGAATTGAAGGCGATGGCCTCGGGGGAGCAAGCGGGCAGAGCAGCGCCTCCGGACCCACATTGAAGGCAGGCGTTTGGAGTCGGTTTTAGCCCCATAAGCGCTAACTTAAGCTCGGATTGACGTCGCCTGCCAACATCCCGAAAGCCCGTTTCTCGATAACTTCCGTATTGCCGACCAACCGTCCAGTGTCGAGCCGATTCCAGGCTGTGAGTGCGATGACAATTGTTGTGTCAACTCCGAACCCTGGCTATCTCTGAAGACTTCATTCAGTTCCCAGAACAGCAGTTGGCGGACCACAAGCGAAGAAGGCTCCCGAATTACTTCCGCGTTGCGTGCACCGCCCACGGCCCGGGGTTGAGCGTGATCCCCACTATCGCTCCCGTTGCGTCACGGTCGATGTGCAGGCGGTCTTCTCGCGGCCCGGCAATCTCGAATTCGTCGGTTGCGACTGGGGTCAGCAAAACCGGCTTGCCTACAGACAAATAGCTGCTGGATGTGGTGTGCCCGGTCAGCTCGATTTCGAGCGCAGTTCCCTTGCGCCGCACTACCGCGATGGCGTCTGCGGAAAAGGCATAATGGGCGACGATGCTGTCCAGTTCCTTCGGAGAGAGGACAATGTTCGTGCGCGGGGTCTTCGGCGGCAACTGCGGGAGGCTTGCAAGAAGGGCGTCCCAAGCGGTCTCCGAGGCTAATATCCCGAGATGATCCATGTCTTCATCGCTGATGGTCGCACCCACGGCCTTTCCGGTCGTAACCGTGAACAAAGTGTCTCCGTCGTCGCCCTCGGCCATCGGCTGGTCGCCGCGCGCCATGGAATTGTGTACCTGCACGCCGAGGCGTTGCAGCGCCCAGATTGGCAGCGACTTGTTGGTGAGGACAACGGTGAGCGTTGTGTTGCGAGTGAGCCCTTGCGGGTTTATTTGCTTGCGCCCTAAGTCGACCCGCGCTTGTTTCGGCTTGTCCACATTTGTAACGTAAGCGGCGATTGCGTCCGCGATCGATCCGCAGTGGCCGTCCACCGGGTGTAAACAACGCATCGCCTGACCCTTGCGATCAACGACCAGTCCGCCGTTGTTGACGGTGACGACCAGCACCTTGGTATCGCC
>JBAUVZ010000339.1:0-5362 GCA_049583505.1 Candidatus Sulfotelmatobacter sp. | reverse complement strand
CAATCTTGCCTAGTACGAACAGGGCGCGGCGGCGATTGAACTTGGGCAACATGGGCGGGTTTCTAGTAGCTAAGCTCGTCAAGCCAATCAAGACTATCTGCTCCTGGACGCCGCACCAAGCGGGCGTCGACTATTTCCTGCTTTCCAAGACAAAGCCCCACGTACGGACAGCTGCTACAGGGGTTCTGCGGAAAACGGATACCACTGTGCGGTGGGAACTGTGCTGACTCAATCCTTCGGATAGTGTCCTCTGCCAGGCGTCCGAATTCCTCACGCTGCCCGTCGGTGATGGTGGTGCGCAAGTATTGAACCTCGGCCAATCGTTTGCGGACGAACACGACCTGGGCGACTTCGGCAATGCCAGTCATCCAGGAATAGCAAACCAGCTGCGGATCCAGAGACAGCAGTCCCTCCGGCTCTTCCGCGTATCGGCTCGAACTGGTCTTCCACTCCAGCAGGCAGCGTGTGCCGTCGAGTCTGCCGATGGCGTCAATATAGGCAACGAAGTCGTTCTTGCGGGTGACCGTCCGGTCAAACTTGATCTGCAGATTCCGTCGGGGCTGGGGGACCTGGATGCGACCGTCTTGGCAGAACCGGGTCAACAGCATGATCCCCTGCCGCAGCATGCGATCCCAGGAGTCTCCGTTCGAGTAGTGCAGGCCTTGGCTCTGACAGGCAGACCACTCGGCGAACAGGACCGCTCCGGGATCTTCCCGGCGAAAATAGGCGCCCAGAGCTTGTTCGAAGGCGCGGCCAAAGAGCATCGCCGCCCGGATATCCTTCTCCCTCCAGCCATCGAGATAGCGATGCCGATACCGCCGCGGGCAGGTGAGGTATTGGCTGATCTGGGTGTAGCTATAGGTCATTTCAGGCCACCTGCGGACTGTCCAGATTTGCCGGTGAAAGTTCTTCCCAGCGGCCGGCGGGAGCAAAACCGTCGAGTCGGAGCAGGGAAGTGCCGTTGCAAACGATGTGGCTGATCTTGACCACACCCTTCAGACCTGTGAGCTGGGTCTCGTCGACCTCATCGCGGCCGAGCAACTCGGTGTCGTAGCCAAAGTCGCGCAGGAACCAGTTCAGCTTCCACAAGGCTTTCGGGCTGCAATAGAGGCGGCTGGAGAGGATGTGGCCAGCAAACCGGCTGGGCTCAAGAATGGCCAGAGCCAGGGTATAGTACGGCTTTTCTGCCTGCCGACGAAACTGGACCCGTTGCGCGCGAACCAGGAAGACGCCGTCGGGGATCTGATCGGCGGCGCAGCGATCGGCGGCGTGCAGGCCGGTGATCTGGCGTTTCATGCGGCACCTTCTTTCTGGCCGAGATAGCTGTTGAGCTGGCAGAGCAGGGCATTGCGGTCCTTCTCGGCCCAGTCGGCCAGATGCGTGACGAAGGTCTCCACCTGTTCGCGGGTGGCATCGCGAAGCGCCTTGACGCCGCAGAAATCGGTTGCGTAGGTCTTAACCAAGGTGGGATCGAGTTGGTGCTGGCGGATGATCTGGCAAAGGCGATCGCGAACCTTCGGGCCACCGTGGTTTCCATTGCCATTGGACGGTTGCGGCGGGAGCTTCTTCGACTCGCGGGAGGATTGTGGTGGTTCGGCGAAGGACCCGATTTCCTCAACGGAGCAGATGCCGATGCCGTAGGCCTTGCGGAGAGCGCGGTTGACGGCCCGGGTTTCCGCCACACGCATTTCGGCGCCGTGAACAAGGAAAGAGACATTAGAAGGGTCGGCGTCGCCATAACCGACGAAGCCCCGGCAGGTCTTGGACTTGTACACCGTGGCTGCAAACGCCCAGCGCTCGGCTGAGGCGTCACAGAATTCCGGCACGGGCTGGACGTGAATGCCAGCACAACGGCTCCGGCGGGCGAGACCCAACAACCCTGTATGCGAAACATACCATCGACCCTCGAGAAGGAGGATTTCCCCGGCCGCAACAGAGAGCTGATGTTCACAGGTAAGCTGTCTTAGAACATGTGAGCTAGCAGGTGAAATTTGATGCCACATTTGTTTGGCTATCCTTATGTTTGATTCGTACGTAACCGACCTTTTCTCCATTGCCATGCCTCCTTGCGTGTGGCAAGTTTGCCGATCCAGACCGATCCAGCATGATCAATTGCCAACTCGCCGCAACCAAGCTAAAAACGAACAGGGAGCATGCGTCACTTATTGTTGGCCAAAAACGGAATTATGCTGTCCGGCCTTGCCGCCTTTGAGCTATCTCACTAGAGATATTGTACCTCAATAGAGATGAGGCGTTCAAGAACAAAATCGAAGGGTAGAGCGCAAATCGACCTCACTGCGATCGGCAGGAGAATCCGTGAACTCAGGGGTTTCGACATGACGCAGGCCCAGTTCGCACGCCGCATCGGCGTCGCCCAAGGTTACTTATCATCACTGGAACATGGGGAAAAGGAACCAGGTGCAGCTGTGCTGTTGGCCATCAGCCAAGAGTTCGGGAAGTCAGTGGATTGGCTACTGACCGGACAGACTGGACCCGTTGAAAGCGAACGAGGAAGACGCCGTCGGGGATCTGGTCGGTGGCACAGCGATAGGCGGCGTGTAGGCCGATGATCTGGCTTTCTGGCCGAGATTCGAGATTTTCTGTGTTCAAGCTCTGCAAGATTACAAATCAGGCACAGTTATGCGCGGAAGCCAAAGCGCCTCGTCTCTCTGGAAAATTAGGAAACGAAACCAAGAGGTTGCTCGGGCCAAGGCAATGAGGTGTAGCCGTCGGCCGATAGCTAACTGGTGAGGGACCTTAGATGGCTGCTGATCCACTCCAAGATCAGACCAAACCTGAACTCGCTCTTGGCCATTGTTTCCATCATGAACTTGTAAGCCCGGGGAGGGTCAACCTCCAGGTCATACCCGTTCACAAGCAGGAACGTGTGAGCGGAAGCGAACGCGACGCGCTTGTTGCCGTCGATGAACGGATGGTTGTTGGCGAGCGACTCCATCAGGGCCTCCGCCTCTTCTGCGATGTTGTTGTAATAGCCGACTTGGGGCCGAAAAACGGCGGACTCGAGCAGACCCCGGTCGCGGATTCCATGAGCACCGCCATACTCTTCGATCTGAGCCTGGTGAATGGTTTGAACCTCGGCCACCGTCAGGTAGACCCGTTCTGCCATTTACTTGGCCAGCTTCTTGTACAGGTTCCTGAACTTTTCGTTTGAGCTCCGGTACGCTGCCATCACTTCCGGGCGCACCATGTGCTGGGAAGGAACAACGGTGCGAATGTAATGTTCGATCGCTCTCTCCAGCAAGAAGCGCTGGGACTGGCCGTTCTCTCGAGCGATCTGCACGAACTCCTCATAAAGCTTTGCGTCAACTTCGGGACCGATTTTCACGGTTCCTTTTTGTCTGGTTGCTATCGCCATAAACGAGTGCCCACTTTCATACGAACATTGTACTGCTTTATCCGGTGTTGTCAAGTATAATCTAGACTTAACTAGACGAAGAAGATGCGCCATTTAGTTGCCGTGCGGCCTCTCAGGACCACCCCGGCAGCAGAGGCTCGGGGAATCGGTCTTCAGGAGGGTAAAATTACGAAACGAAGCCAAGAAGTGTCTTGTTTTCAATAAATGTCATCCCCCCGATGGCCTGCAACAGGTGATGCCGCTCCGAAAATCCGCAACGCCATGGAGAAGGTTTATCGCAGGCGCGACAAGCTGACTCGCGATGTGGGCAAGGCCGGCACCTCAGAATCTGCCAATTCCATCATGGAAGCCATGCAGTCGGATCTCGTTCCTGCAGGACAAGCGGAGCGCGTTCAAGCTCGATAGGGCTGGCAAGAGGCGAGCATGTACATGTACGGTGAAGAGACTTGCCCGCTCAGTTTGGAGCACACTGGTTAGGGCGCCGGAAATCCGAATTGATTCTTTGAGAAGCCGGAAATCCGAATTGATTCTTTGAGAAAAGGGGGGCCCTGCTCGACGCTGAAAAACAGCACGGGAATTGCAACGATGTATCGCGCAATCGTCGCAAGAATGTGCGAACCGCGCTCGCTACGCTGTTCGGTGAGACTGGCTGCTCGTTGTGACAGGCGCGTAGCCATTATAGGCTTTGATCCGATGCGAGATGAGAGTATGCTACCGGCCTAGAATTTCCTTCGGGGAAAACCTACATCAACCCTCGATGGGCTGCTTATGCGCACACTCAACATATTGTTTGACGGCCTGTTGTTTGTCGGGTTTTGCTCGCTCACATGCTCGGCCCAGATGGGCTCGATAGCAGGGACAGTCACCGACATCACCGGCGCGGTGGTGCAAGGAGCGGGAGTCACAACGCGGAATCTCCAATCCAATGCGTTGCGAAGCTTGACTACCAGCACAACTGGATCTTATAGCCTTCCCAACCTCCCAGTGGGGACTTACGAAGTCATCGTGACAAAGGAGAGCTTTAAGACCTTCCACGTGTCGCAGGTGCAAGTTACAGTCGCCCAAGTGCTGAACCTGGATGTCCGGTTGGAGCCGGGGATAGTCAGCGAACGAGTTGACGTGCGGGCTGATCAGGCCGCCGACATTGATCTGGAAACCGCGCAGCTGAGCAACCTTGTGGATCAGAGGAAAATGCAGGATCTTCCGCTGATCACGCGTGATCCGTACAGCCTCGTGTTGCTGTCACCGGGGACTTTTCAGACCGACAGCAGCAATGCCGGATTTTCCGTCAACGGGGCGCGGGACCGAAACAATAATTTCCTGCTGGACGGCGTAGACAACAACGATACTTCCGTACCTGGCGCCGCTACCGGTGGCGTGCTCAGCGCGAATCCGGATTCGACCGAAGAATTTCGCGTGATTACCGACAACTTTAACGCTGAATTTGGCCGCAACAACGGCGCGATCATTGATGTGGTGACGAAGAGCGGAACCAATTCATTGCACGGGGACCTCTATGAGTTCGGCCGCTGGAACGGTTTTGGCGGCGCCCGCGACTGGTTCAACCCTGCCAGCCAGGGAAGGATGAACCCTTACGTGCGAAACCAGTTCGGCGGCTCGATCGGCGGCCCGATCATCAAGAACAAGACATTCTTTTTTTTCAACGAAGAAATCCACCGTTTCCGCACGACGCTCACGGCCGAGGATACGGTACCGACGTCAACGTTCAAGACGGGAGTGTTCAACTACAACGGGACGCAACCGGTAAACCTGTTACCCGGCTCGGCCCAGAACCTCAATAACCTGCCCATGGATCCGACGATGCAGAAGGTGTTCGCGCTGTATCCCAATCCGACGGTGCAGACCGGCGACGGATTCACCGGACTCTACTTCTTTCCGAGCGGATCGCGCTATGACGTTTCCAACTCGACGGTCAAGATTGACCACCACTTCACGGATCGCGAAAGCCTCAGCCTGCGTTACGGC
>JBAUVZ010000338.1:0-3144 GCA_049583505.1 Candidatus Sulfotelmatobacter sp. | reverse complement strand
GGCGATGTTTCGCCATTTGAGGCGATTGCCTAACCGGGTGCGTCTCGGATAGCTTCCGCTTTGCCTACAATGCAGTGATCGGTACAGCCTCTGCTGTAGATCTCCCGCACAACGACTTAGTATCGATTCCTCGTGTACTCGCCTTCGAACTGGGGCCGCGAATGGCATAGGGAAGGGGGTGACTACTATCACAGCTTCCTGTGACTTCGATCATCGCTTCCGCGAAGAATCTCGGATATCAAAGAGCATTACGAATTTTGGGCGCAGATCGCGCCGTGCTCAGGGAACGCGACCTTGTTCAAGGATATCGAACACCTGATTCGGCTAGCCGCCGTGATCGCAGTCGCGCTGGTGGCATTCGTGATCCTGCGAGCGGCGGTGGTGCCACGCAGTTTTGGGGAGTACGGCCACTATCGAGGGGCGGCGATCGGAGAGATCGCGTCGCGGCCGGTTGCGTTTGCTGGGCACGACACCTGCGAGGCCTGCCACAGCGACGCGGTGGATCAGAAAAAACTTGGCGAGCATGCGGTCGTGGCTTGCGAGGCTTGCCACGGGGCGCAGGCTAGGCATGCGGATGATCCTAGTTCGGTGCAACCCGCGAAGCTGGATACGGCCGTCATATGCGCCCGTTGTCACGAGGCCAACGCGGCCAAGCCGAAGAACTTCCCGCAGGTTGCGACGGCCGATCACTCAGGAGGGATGGCCTGCGACACCTGTCATCAGCCGCATCGCCCGAAGATTGAGGCAGGAAAAACTGAGTCAGCAAAGGCGGAGGGAAAGAAATAATGGAAATCACTCGCCGCCGATTACTGGTGCTATTACCCGCGGCTGCGGTGGGATGGAAGTTTGTGCTCGCAGGAACGCCAGAAGCGGCGCCTAATTACAAGCTGACAGCGCACTGGTGGGGCATGTTGATCGACATACCCAAGTGCATCGGTTGCGGCAGCTGTGTACGGGCGTGCGCGGAGGAAAACGACGTTCCAGAAGGCTATTACCGCACGTGGATCGAGCGCTACCACGTAGCTGACTGGAAGATCGAAAAGCCGGAGGTGGAATCTCCCAATGGCGGCAAGCAGGGCTTTCCGCCACATGCGGACGACGACGGTAAGAACTTCTTCGTGCCCAAGCTCTGCAACCACTGTGCGGACTCTCCCTGCACGCAGGTTTGTCCGGTAGGCGCGACCTTTATTTCGCCGGACGGAGTTGTACTGGTGGACAAGAACTACTGCCTAGGTTGCCGCTATTGCATCCAGGCGTGTCCTTACGGGTGCCGGTTTCTCAATCCCAAAACGAACACGGCGGAAAAGTGCACGCTGTGCTATCACCGGATCACTAAAGGACTGACGACGGCATGCTGCGAGGTTTGTCCCACCGGAGCAAGGCAGTTGGCCGACTTGAAGAATCCGAAGGATCCGATTCATGAATTCTTGAGGACGCATACGGTTCAGGTTCTGAAACCCCACATGGCGACCGGGGCAAAGGTTTTTTACAACGGGATGGATGGTTCTGTCCGATAAGTTCGGTTCGGTAAATTCAGTCCGAGAAGCCGGTGCAACAAAGGAGGCTCGTGCAGATACCGGTGCAAGGTTTCATGTATCCGAACGAAGTGGAGCTCCAATGGAGCATCCTGATCGTTCTTTATCCGTTCATCACGGGACTCGTGGCGGGAGCATTCATATTGGCCTCGCTCGAACGTGTTTTCCGGGTAGAAGCGGTGAAACCGACGTACCGACTGGCCCTGCTTACCGCCCTTGCCTTCTTGTTGGTTGCGCCCCTTCCGCTGCAACTGCACTTAGGGCATCCCGAGCGCTCGCTGGAGATGTATCTGACACCGCATCGTTCCTCCGCCATGGCGATGTTCGGCTTTGTCTATTTGTGGTACCTGATGGGCGTGCTGCTGCTGGAAATCTGGCTCGACTACCGACGCGAAATTGTTGTGCTGTCCCAGACTGCAAGCGGTTGGAAGCGTCGAGCCTATCGCGTGCTGACTCTCGGCTCCGATAACATCAGTGAACGCTCGCTGCGGATCGATGAGAGACTCGGATATTTCATTACCCTGATCGGGATTCCCTCCGCGTTTCTTCTGCATGGATACGTTGGCTTCATTTTCGGATCGATAAAAGCAAATCCCTGGTGGTCGTCGCCGCTCATGCCCATCGTATTTATTTTCTCAGCGATGGTCTCCGGGATTGCCGCAGTGATGCTGCTTTACATGCTTACGACGCGGCTGCGTGGGCAGCCGATCGATATGCGTTGCCTGGATAAGATCGGACAATATTTGATGTACACGTTCGTCATCGACTTCAGCCTGGAAATGCTGGATCTGCTGCAGCGAATCTACGAGGCTGATGAATCATTCCGCAGCCTCGATTTCATGGTGCATACACGCCTATGGACGTCGCAGGTGATCATTCAAATCCTGCTGGGTACGGTTACGCCGATTGTGCTCTTGGGCTTGATGCAGGTTCTCAAGCTAAGGGACAGTACTCGCAAGCGAATTTACGCTCTAGCGGGATGTTTGACCGTAATTGGCATTTTCGCCATGCGCTGGAATGTGGTGATCGGCGGCCAGCTTTTCTCCAAGAGTTTTCTCGGGTACACCACCTACAAGATGGCCTTCGCCACCCGGGAAGGGTTGTTAACCGCGATCGTGCTCATGATTCTTCCTTTCTTCATTCTGTGGTTCTTGGTGAAACTCCTGCCACCTTGGCCGGAGTCAGACTCAATGCCGGCTTCTAGAGCCGCTCCGGTACACGCAATCAGCTAGGCCCCCTCCTTCTCTTTCGTTGGGGCAGATGCGGAGAAGCGAATGGCAGAAGCTTTCGACGGAATCGCATCGGATGTGGAGCAACTCAGCGAACGATTGCGGAACCTGGAACGCCGCGTTTCCGCATTGGAGGGCCAGCCAGAGAATGCGAGCCAGGCCCCTGCCACCATTGCCCGTGCTGCCGGGAGGGTTGCGCGGACTGAATCGTGGCCTCAAGAGCCGGGGCAGGGCTCCTCAGCTTCGAACCTGCCTGCCGGGGTGCTGCCCGTGTTCGGCAAGGCGGTTCTGGGAATCGCAGGGGCATATCTCCTGCGCGCCGTCGCCGAGTCGGGAACGCTCCCGAGTTTGGCCTTGCTGGTCGTCGCCATCGTATACGC
>JBAUVZ010000337.1:0-35761 GCA_049583505.1 Candidatus Sulfotelmatobacter sp. | reverse complement strand
TCGCCGTGGTGAAACGCGACGAGCAGGTAGTGGCCGCCAAACACATGGGCGCGCATGAAATTGTGCAGACCACCAAGGTGCCGGATGTGGTGGAGGCGGTACGCGCGCTGACTCCGCAGAAACGCGGCTGCGATGTAGTGATCGAGGCGGTTGGCCGCCCCGAAGCCTGGGAGTGGACCGTGGAGATGGTGCGCAAAGGCGGCACCGTGAATTTCTTCGGTGGATGCGCCAGCGGATCCAAGGTGCAACTCGATACCAACCGCTTGCATTATTCTGAGATCACGCTGAAGGCCACGTTCCATCACACGCCGGAGACGGTCCGTCGGGCGTTCGGCCTGATAGCGGCCAAGAAAATCCGCCCCACCGACTACATTACGGGCGAAGCTCCTCTATCGAGCCTGCAAAAGGTGCTCCGCCACATGCTGAACCGCGGTGGCGACATCAAAACGGCGATCATTCCCGGCCACTGACCCGGCCTGCACTCCAGTCGCGAAGCGACGGCATTCATTAGCCCCGGACGTAAGTCCAGGGTAGGGTCAGAGGATGGAGCCGAGTCCCGTTGGGTACGGCACTAGCGCTCGCGGGGAGCAAAAAAACGAAACCTGCATTTTACTGAATGACTCCTGCAACCAGCACTGATTCCGTCATCCCGATCACCCCTGCTTCCGTGGGGTGGAGCCGCTTGCCTGCCGAATATGCAATTCCCGAGTCTGCTCCTTCGCTGGAGGAAGCCCAAGAGTACTGCCGCCGCCTCGCCCGTACCCATTATGAGAATTTCTCGGTCGCCACGTGGTTTCTACCGAAGCACCTCCGTCAGGATTTCCTGAATGTCTACGCTTATTGCCGCATCTCCGACGATCTAGGCGACGAGGTCGGAGACCCCGCGGCAGCACTCGCGTTACTGGATGAATGGCAGGCGCAGCTCGACGCCTGCTACGAAGGCACTCCGCGGCATCCGGTTTTTGTCGCTCTCGCTGAGACCGTCCACAAGTTCGCCATCCCCAAGCATGAATTCTCCGATCTCCTCATCGCCTTCCGCCAGGACCAGACCGTCACGCGCTTTGAAACCTTCGATGATGTGCTCGCCTACTGCCGCTGTTCGGCCAACCCCGTCGGGCATCTCGTGCTCTACCTCTGCGGCTATCACGATGCCGAACGCCAGCAGCTTTCCGACTACACCTGCACCGCATTGCAGTTGGCAAACTTCTGGCAGGATGTCAGCGTGGACTACGGCAAAGGCCGAATCTATTTGCCGCTGGAAGATTTGCGGCATTTCTCGGTAACCGAGGAAGACATTCAGCAGAACCGCAACACGCCCGCCTTTTGCGAGATGATGGAGTTCGAAGTCCTGCGCGCGCGCCAGTGGTTCGAGCGCGGCCTGCCGCTGGTAAGCAAAGTAGATAGAGAATTGGCAGTCGACATCGAACTCTTCAGCCGTGGCGGTCAGGAAATCCTGAACGCCATCGAGCGCCAGGGCTTTGCCGTGCTCGGCCGCCGTCCCGTAATTTCGAAGCCGCGAAAGCTGGCCCTGGTCGCGGGCGCCGCTCTGGGGAAGTTCTTGGGGAAATCAGTATGAGCGCAGGAGCGCAGCCGATCCTCGTCCCCTGGACTCCTGCCCCGGCACAGCTCACCATGGCATATTCGGTGTGCCGCGGCATTACCCGCACCAACGCCAAGAATTTCTATTACGCATTCCTGGTGCTGCCTAAGCGCAAGCGGCAGGCTCTGTGCGCGGTGTATGCCTTCATGCGGCGCTGCGATGACATTACCGACGACGCCAGCTTGAGCCTCGAGGAACGCCGCTTCAAGCTAGACGCTTGGCTCGATGCGCTGCACCGCGCCCAGCAGGGAGAGCCCAGCGACGATCCTATTCTTCTGGCGCTGACCGACGCGCAACGCCGCTACACCATCCCCGCCGGCCTGCTCGACGAGCTCGCGATGGGCACGGCGATGGATGTTGTCGATCCCGCGGACCAAACTCAAACCCCGCCAGCTTCCGCGAATGCCCCAATTCCAGGGCTCACCATCCAGTACCAGACCTTCGACGATCTCAAACGCTATTGCTACAGCGTCGCGTCGGTGGTGGGGCTGGTATGCATCCACATCTTCGGATATCGCGACCCCGCAGCCGAACCGCTCGCCGAGCAGTGCGGTCTCGCCTTCCAACTCACCAACATTATTCGCGACGTAAAAGAAGATGCCACGATGGGACGCGTCTATCTGCCGGCAGAGGATCTGGCCAAGTTCGGACTCTCGGCCGCGGAATTGCTCTCCACGCCGGACTCAGCCCGCTTTCGTCCCTTGCTTGCGCTCGAAGCCGACCGCGCCCGCGAGCTCTACCACGCCGGCGAGCAATTGATTCCCTACATCTCGGAAGACAGCCGGCCCGCATTGTGGGTGCTGGTAAACATCTACCGCAGGCTGCTCGGCAAAATTGCCGCGAATCAGTACGACGTGTTCCGCGGCAAGGTGAGCCTGACGGTAAGCGAAAAACTCCGCGTTCTGGCACGAGGCTTCCTCCAGCGCCTCACGTGATACCTTGTGATTCCGAACCGCGCGGAAAGAAAAACTTTTGTCATTCCGAACCGGGCTGCAAGCCCAGTGAGGAACCTGCTGTTGCTTCGAGCCGCATGATCCAGAATTCCACCCAACCCACAGTAGCCGTCGCCGGTGGCGGCTTGGCCGGTCTCGCGGCAGCCTGCGCCCTGGCGGACTCCGGCTTTCGCGTCACCCTCTTCGAGCGCCGTCCGTATCTAGGCGGCCGCGCTTCCTCTTACGAGCATCCCGGCACCGGCGAGGTCGTCGATAACTGCCAGCACGTGCTTTTCCGCGTCTGCACCAACCTGGTCGAGTTTTACCGTCGCATCGGTGTGGAAGACAAAATCCGGTGGTTCGACCAAATGACGTTCATCGAGCCCGGCGGCCGCACCAGCGTGATGCGCTCTTCTCCGCTGCCCGCCCCGCTGCACACCGCTCCGTCGTTCCTGCGCTTTCCGTTTCTCTCTGCTAAGGACAAGCTGGTGATCTCTCGCTCGCTCGCCGCCCTAACCCTGACGGCGCAACCAGACACCGGGCGATCGTTTCAGCAGTGGCTCCAGCGGCATAGCCAAACCGAGAACGCCATCGAACGTTTCTGGAAGCCGATCCTAGTCAGCGCTCTCAGCGAGGATCTCAGCCTGATTTCGATTTCCTCCGCCGCCCAGGTCGTGCGGGAGTCCATGAAATCTTCCGCAGCGCGCCACATGGGCGTTCCAAGCATTCCGCTGACCGACCTCTACAATCGCGCAGGAGACTACATTCGCGTCCGCGGAGGCGGGATCCGCTTTCGCAACTCGCTGGAATCGTTTTTCCCCGAGCCCTCCCAGGTACGGCTTCGCGTCAGCAACAAAAGCGACGAAGCTAAAAGCGGCGAAGCCAAGACCGCCGAAGACAAGAGCGACGGGGAAGAGCCCTTCGACTATCTGGTTCTCGCTCTGCCCTTCGACGGCCTCGAGCGCGTGCTGCCGCAAAGTCCAGAAGCCGTGCCCTTACGCGACCAGGTCAGCCACTTCGAAACCTCTCCCATCACCGGCATTCACCTCTGGTTCGATCGCCAGATCACCGACCTCGACCACGCCGTCCTGCTCGACCGAACTATTCAGTGGATGTTCCACAAGTCGCGGCTGCTGGCGACACGTGGTGGGGCTAACGCAGAAACGTCCGGCAGCTACATCGAACTCGTGGTCAGCGCCTCGAAGAGCCTCATCGACAAGTCGCGCACCGAAATCGTCGACCTCGCCCTGAAGGAAGTCCGTGAATTCTTTCCGGCGGCGCGCGCGGCGAATCTGGTCAAGTCCACGGTGATCAAGGAAGTTCACGCGACGTATTCGCCGCGTCCTGGGATTGACAACTTCCGTCCGTCGCAGGTCACGGCGTGGCCTCGCGTTTTCCTCGCCGGTGACTGGACTGCCACCGGCTGGCCCGCCACCATGGAAGGCGCGGTGCGCAGCGGATATCTGGCCGCCGAAGCCGTAACCCGCGCCGCCGGAATGAAGGATGCGAGATTTGTAGTGGCGGATCTTCCAGCTTCCGGCTTCATGCTCTTCTCCAAGTAGTAAGATTACGAGTAGATCTTTCGAGGGCAGGCATCCATCACATAGCGGCGTGCCAGGGCTCACAGACAAAATCATCCCTGGATAGAAACATACCGTCTGGGCGACTCACGGCACCCAGCCGGCACTCCCCAGGGAGGTTTCCGATGCGCCCAAGACTGATTCTTACTCTGCTATTGCTGTTTCCCCTCGTGTGCGTCACCCAGGGCCAGAAGAACTCAGGCGGTGCTTACCCGTATGCGGATCGCGATCGGCCGGCGCGTATCCCCGTCGAGGGAGCAAAGATTTTTCAGCACAACTGCGCCGAGTGTCATGGAACTGACGGACGAGGCCATCGCCCAAGCTCGGTTGCCCTGAAGCATACGGTTCCGGACCTGACACTGATCGCTCAAAAAAATGGCGGCAAGTTCCCATACCAGCGAGTAAAGGAAATCATCGCCGGGAAGCAACCCTTACCGCTGGCCCTCGGCGATCGGGAAATGCCAATCTGGGGACCAATCTTCCATGAGGTCGAAGCCGACCAGGACTGGGGAGAAGTAAGGCTCGACGCCGTCACAAAGCAGGTCGAGTCGATTCAGCGGAAATAAGAACCGTGTGCATATATACCTCGTCGAGGCGCTAGTGGTGCCAGACGCGTTCCTCGACCCTGGACACGAATTTCGGCGCATGGCTCTTCATCAGATGCTGAATGCCAGGCCCAAACTCGTGCCAAAGGTTCATCCCTGCGTCATTGCCGACGGTCGAACCAAAATCGCTGAACGGCTCCCCCAAAGACCGCCTCCAATAAGGACGCGAGGCACTATCCGCGGCCACCGAAGTCAGTGCCCGCAGGAGATAGGAAGTGTTCAGCCTGCCCTTTCCGGAGCCATCGCGCGTGATGAAGATGCGCGAAGTCGCGTACGTGGCCCGGCCCATCAAGCTCTCGCTGGTCGAAGAGTGATAACCCGATTGCTGCTTCAGCGATGACGGATACAGGTACTTTGCAAAAACCGTGCCGGACTCTTTTTGATTAAATACCACTTTGTCAGGAGCGGCGAATTCGCCTTGGCGTATCACGCCTGCGTGACCGCCCATCGCGCCGAATTTCACAGGCGAGCCTGCTTCCTCGACGAACATGTGAAAGTTCTGTGGCTGAGTTACCGCTTGCACCGAAGGAGCATCAGGAAAGGATTGACGTACGTTCTGGCAAACTGCCCCGCAAGCAGCCAACAACACAACAGAAACGACCTCGACTGCAATGCGCTTCACCATACCACGGTCCTGCAAGCGCCAGGCTCCTACCGTCTGCCTGACGACTCGTCCACAAGCCTACCTTGAAGTTAGCACTCCACGTGCCATTCTTCTGAGCAAGAACGCTCACTTGCAAAGCACAGGGTTAGTTGAAGAAAGAGACGCCGGTTGCGGCCAAACTCCGCTTCCATGGCCGGTTTTCGGGCCAGGCAAAGGTACCCGAGTTTTATGTATGAGTTACGGCCCTGCCAGGGCAACAGGCGCGCAAATGGAGCCGCTCATTCCGGGCTCCGGCGGAAGTATTGGCTGGAATTGGCACACCGCCGAACCCACCCTGCCGTGATAGTGCAAATTATTGAAACAGTGTGAGCAAAGTGTTTCATTCGGAACTAAGGGTCATTCGCGCAGGCCCGGCTTGCCGAGCAGGTTCCACGCCTCGCGGTATTTCTCGAACTGAGGATGGCGGTCGTGTCTGGTTCCGAAGGGGTAGAGCGTGATGGTCAATCGTCCGCCTAGAGCACGCACTGGAATGAGGTACCAAATCTGTTGACCGTGGGTTCGCTGGCCGTTGAAGACAGCCGCGAGAAAGTCGATTTGCTTTGGAGTGTAAGGCATGCGTTTCCCGTAGGTCCTCCAGCAGGTGCGCACCGAGAATCCGTTTTGATGCACGGATCCGCTTCCCCTGACTTGCACCCGCCAGATCCTTCGGCGACCTCTATCGAGGATCACGTCGTAGCGCTCGTTATCGCCAATGGGCTTGGCCACGCCGAACCCGCGGTTCGAGGCTTCGATCATGAACTGCATTTCCGATATGTCCCCGCAGTGCTTGCTGCTTTTCCTCCCGACGAGTATAGGGCGTTGCTTGGCCACTCTCATCCACTCCTTGGCGCCCGGCGGAGCCTCTTCGCGTCGTGCGTCACCTCGTCCGGCCCGGGATCCCGATGGTCGCCCCATGGTTACTGCACTCCGATTCCGGGCCAAAAAAAGGCGCATGGCCATTCAAGGCCGTGCGCCATTGTTCTTACCCTCTATTGTCAGAATATCGAGTTGAAGGGAGCAGTTGGGACACCGCCCCCCACGAGTAGCCAGAAAAAGAAAAAGGCGCAAGCCGGAAGGCCTTCGCCAATTTTTACCTTACTAGATCATTATATCACACTTGGAGGGGTAAATGTGACATTTTGCAGACTTTATTTGCCGAATGAAAACAATGGCTTACGCAAAAAAGGTCATGCTCAAGGGCTTGACAAGTTTTGGCCGGGACTACTAAACCGCCAGCTTCTGGATGGCGTCATCCTGAGCGCAGCCGTTTTTCAGGCGGAGCGAAGAGGCTGCCTGACCGAAAGTCGAAGGGATCCCGCCCTCATCGCAAGCGCAGCGCCATTGGCCTCGGGATCACTGTCGCTAACCGGTGTCGTCACTCATTTCAGAATTGGTCAAGCGGGGTCAATGAGTGTAATGGCGATATCTCGCCAAGCAATGGAATCTGTGGCACCATGACAGGCGTGCGATTAAGCTTCCGTATCCGCCCAATGTCGTTTCTCCAATACTGTACGACGCGCCGCCGTCGCTCACGGCCCTGAACGCTGCGCACCGTCCGGTGTACTTATCGGCGGTTCGTTCTGGACTTACCATCGAGATCGCTGCGCTGGTCTAACCGGGGAAAGTCTATTCTGACACACATCTTGACAGGAGGGACTCATGATCGGGTGGTCGGGAATTCTAGTCCAGGTGGGTGTGGCTGGAGGGTTCGTTGCTTTCGCGTTTGCGGCGATGGGGCAACTTAAAGAAAAGCGCAGCGGGGTCAACGTCCTACTAGTTCTGATGTTCACGTCAATAACCGTGCTCCTCCTCGCAAGAGACCTAGTCCATTTTTCTTATCTGCGAGGCCTGCACGATCTTCGGCCAGAAGCGGTGGAACAAATAAGTGTGTGCGGGGAAGTGCTTAAAAGTGAGACCGAGAAAGCCGCCGTCGTTGGTTCGCTCAATTCTACCCAGTGGTTTGAGCCCAGACGCGGAGGTTGGAGGAAAACCACAACCCTTAGTGTCTGGATGAAATCTGGCGAGACTTTTAGATACTCGGTCGGGCTTTATCGATCAGGCGCCGTTGTTTTGGGAAAGGGGGATGCGTTCAGTAGTACACTTCCCGCGGTTCTTTCCACGTTTGGGTGCTCGCTCCCGGTGGGCCTGAATCGATGAGCCGGCGGGGATCCTTGCGGTCAGCTTCAAAAGCAGTCTTTTGTTGCGGGGTAGGTACCATAAGAGAAGGGCGGCAGCCGCAAGCACGCCAGCAATTAACAGTAGAACCATAGGCATCGGCAGATTACCATCTCGCCGAAGTGACGTAACCAGGCGTTAGCACTCATTGAGAACTATTTTCGCGTTCTTTGCGAAGGGGGTGGGAGCCTGCGCCGTGCACTTTCCACCGCAGACGCACGAAAGCCCCGGTAGTCATCCGGGGCTCGATGTTGGTACTGAACCGCCGCCTGTCAAGCACTTCCAGAATAACTCCGCCATCGGCTGCTAGGCACCCTTATTTTGATCCCCCGGGGAAAGCAGGTTCCTCACCGGGCCTTCAGCCCGATTCGGAATGACAAGGGTTGGGGAGCGGCGAAAATCGGAATTACCCAGCCAATAGCGCCACACCCGCCGCCACAAGGCCCGCGGCAATCCAGCGCCGCCGGTCTACCTTCTCATGCAGAAAGATCTTCGCGGCCACGGCGTTGCCGATGAAGGTGAGGGAGGCGGCGGCTGGAGCCACCAGGCTTACGTCTCCCCAGGAGAGCGCGAACAGCAGGCTGAAGAAGGCCACAGCCATCGCCGTGACCCCGAAGAGAAAGTTAGGATTGCCGAGCGTGCGTCCGATCACGATGCCGAGACCAGCGCGGCGCCATAAGGCCCCGACGTCTCCAACCTGCTTCATGGCGCGGGCCAGCAGCACGTCGCCGATGACCGAAGCGAAGACGATGGCGAGGATCGCGCTCCAGGTGTAAATGCTCTTCATGATTCGACTCCACTGACAGCTACAGCAGCATGTGTGTCGTCTGCTGGCTTCGTATGAGGATGCTTCGTCAGCTCCGGGCCGCCGGCGATGAATCCCACGCCCCCTGTGATCAACGCGATTCCGAGCCAGCGCAACGGACTGACATGCTCGTGCAACACAAATCTGGCGACCAGCGCGAGCAGCACGTAGCCGAGCGAAGTTGCCGGCAGAACATAAGTGAGATCGGCCCAGGAGAGCGCAGTCATGTAGGTGGCAAAGAACGCCAGCAAAAACAGGATTCCGATGGCGACCCAGGGATTGAGGACGGCGAAGATGACGCCTTGCAGGTGATTGAGGGAGATGCTGCCGGTCTGCTTCATCCCATGCGAGAGCATGGAGTCTCCGGCCGCGGCGAAGACCGTGACTCCGGCCAGCACAAGATACTTGCGAAAGGTCACTGGGGGTCTAGGCGCACCTTCCTAAAGCTTTTCACCACAGAGACACAGAGGCACGGAGAAGTCAACACAAAGAAGAAGACAATTAAAGGTTTTCGCTGTGTCTCCGTGCCTCTGTGGTGAAAAGCCTTTACTTGTTACCTATCAGGCCTTGGCGAGTTCGGCCGCGGCGTCGTCGCTATGCTGCTTCACCATCTTGTTGCGCGCCGAGCGCAGCTTCAGGAAGGTCTTGGCTTCTTTGTAAAGGCGCTTGCGGTCGTTGCTGTCAAACGCCGCCTTCTTCAAGATGCGGAACACAGCCTTGGGCCGGAAATAATATTCATCGTAAAAGCGATGTACCGCGGAAAGAATCTCATCGGCGGGCAGTCCGGGATACTGGATGTGCGCGAGTTGATGGCCGCCTTCATCCACCATCTTGTTGTCGCCCACCATGAAGCCGTTCTTCACCGCGTAATCGTAGAGTTCCGTGCCGGGATAGGCGTGGGCCACCGACACCTGAATGGTTTCCACGTCCAGCTCTTTGGCGAAGGCGATGGTGTTGTTGATGGTCTCGGGGGTCTCGCCCGGAAGCCCCATGATGAAGTCGCCGTGAATCACCAGGCCCAGCTTGTGACAGTCCTTGGTGAACTGGCGGGCGCGCTCGATGGTTGCACCTTTCTTGATGTTTTTCAGAATCTGCTGATCTCCGGATTCATACCCGACGATGAGCAGCCGGCAACCGGCTTCCTTCATCGCCTTGAGCGTCTCGAAATCTGTAGTGACGCGCGAGGTGCAGGACCAGGTCAGGCCCAGCGGCTTCAGCTTGGCGCACAACTCGATGGTGCGCGCCTTCTGAATGTTGAACGTATCATCGTCGAAAAAGAATTCCTTTACTTCCGGCCAGTATTGCTTGACCTTCGACATTTCATTCGCAACATCGTCAGTAGAGCGCTTGCGCCAGGGATGTCCGCTCAAGGTCTGCGGCCACAGGCAGAACGTGCACTGCGCCGGACAGCCGCGGGTCGTGTAGAGAGAAACGTAGGGGTTTAGTAAGAACGGCACGTTATAGCGCGTAACGTCGAGATCGCGCTTGTAAACATCGGTAACGTGAGGCAGGGCATCCAGATCCTGAATCTGCGGCGCGTCAGGATTGTGGACAACCTCGCCATCTTTCAAAAATGACACACCAGGAATGTCTTCCAGAGACTTGCCCTTGGCGTAATCGACAACGGCGTAGTCAAACTCCTTGCGGCAGACAAAATCGATTGAAGGGCAATCACGCAGGGATTTCTCGGGCAGCACGCTAACGTGAGGCCCAACAAAAGCAATCTTAATTTTTGGATTAGCCGCCTTAATGGCACGGGCCAGGCCAATGTCGCCGGGAAAGCCGGGAGTCGAGGTGAACAGCACCAGGAACTCATAGTCCCTGGCAATTTCAATGGTCTGCTCCGCCGAAATGTAGTGCGGCGGCGCGTCCAGCAAGCGCGCCCCCTCCAGCATCCCAGCCGGATAAGCCAGCCACACCGGGTACCAGTAACTTTCGATTTCGCGGGTGGCGGGCCAACGGGAGCCGGCGCCTCCGTCGAAGTTCTCAAAGGAAGGCGGGTTCAAGAATAGTGTTTTAAGAGGCATATTGGGTAAGTGCTTATTTTACCATCGGGACACGGCTCATGCGTTGAAAAACCAGTGTTTATGCAGGTTCGTCGTCGAATGACGGGTTTGATGCAGCGAATGGTTGAAAAGAGGCATCGGCGGACTATTTCGTGCCCAATGCCCAGCTTTCCAGGTCTCCGGTGGCGCGCATCAGGGCGACCTGACTGCGTTCCAGTTCGAAGGTGACATCCTGCAGGGTGATCAGGCGTTCGCTGGCTTGGGTTCGGGCATTGTCCAGATCATGCAGGTTGGCGGCGGAGGATTCCATGCGAGTGCGAACGGCTTCGATATTTTTCTGGGCGATCTCGTACTCGAGGTCGGCGACATCGCGGGCGGCCTGCATCTGAGTGACGGAGCGCTGCAGACGCAAGGTTTCTTCGGAGACCTGATTGTGGGCGGCTTCCGCCTGCTTTGTTGCTTTGAAGGCTTCCGACTCGGCTTCTTTAACTCGCTCGTGCTGGGCATAGTTCAAGAAAGGGAGGTGGATAGCGACGCCGACGGTCGCGTTGTTGGGCTGGAAGGTGCGGGCCACGTAAAACTTCTGATAGTTGTTGTAAGTGGCCAGGTTGGCGTACTGGGCGGCGAAGTCGACGCTCGGCCACAGGGACCTGTGTTCTCCTTTTGCCCGCAGGTATTGAGCGCGCGCGTGTTCGACGGCAGCCTGAACCACCGGGCTGGCGGCGGCGGCTTTAGACAAGGAGTCGTCTTCCGGCTTCAGCGCGGGTAGAGCCGGCACCGAATCCGGATCTATTTCGAAAGACGCGGTTGGCAGTCCTGTGAGTTTGGAAAGATGCTCGCGGAGTACGTCGGCTGCGCCGGCAGCCTCGGCCATTCGCAGGCGGACACGCGCCACCGACAAGCGGGCTTTGCTGCCGTCCATTTCGCTGTCGATCCCTTCTTTGACGCGCTGCGCGACGGCAATTTCCGTTTGTGCCGCCGCGGCCTCCACCTCGTGTAGCCGGCTCAAACGCTGCTCCCACTTGGCCAGCTCGGTATAGCTCAAAACGGTGTCTTGAATGATCTGGTTGCGCTGGTCTTTGGTGTGGAGGGTGCTGGCGGCGACGTCGGACTGGGCGGCGCGAATGAAATCCTTAAGCGCCGGGTTGATGAGTGCGGATTGGGCGTTTACGTTGAAGAGCGAAGGAGCGGCGCCTTCGAGGCTAAGGGGAAAACCGTCAGACCAGCCGATTCCGGCTCCCGCATTCAGTTGGGGAATGTAGCTATTGCGGAGTTCGCGGTAGCTGGCGGAGGCGCGCTGTTCGTCAGCGGCGGCGATACCGGCGCCAGTGGCGTGTTTAAGCGCGAGTTCGACAGCGTGGTGGAGCGTGACTGGCTCGGCGAGCAGGGAAGCGGGCGGGAACAGGAGCACCGCCAGTAAGAGTTTATGAATGCGCGCGCTAGTCAATGATTTTATTGTCATTTGTTCTCCACCTTCGTGCTGCTCACTTTCGTAGTGCTGGAAAGATTCTACGGACAATCTGATGCGAGAGATATGATAACGGCGAGCCCGAGCCGACGGCGGGAGCGGGCGAGGAAATTGAAGGTCCCTTAGGGCCAAGGCCTTAATGAGGCTAGCTTTCGGCGAAATTGGTTCCGGTTAGCCAGTCGACCTGGGAGTACCTGCTCAACCAGAAGCGGCAAACCTCCCAGAAGCCGACTTCTGGCCCGAATAACTTCGGAGTTGCCCGTGATCCGGGAACAACCGACAAGGTGACCAGTGGACCGCACCTTGCCGTCAGGCGATTTTTTTCGTCCAGGCGGAATCGGAGCTAGCCGCCGAAGACCACGCTCGTGCCCGTGGAAGGCATAATGAGTTTCTGTGGCATCTCTTGTTGGACTGCCATCATGGCGCGGAAGCCAGTGCAGTGCATGGGAATCAGGTAGTCCGGGTTGATCTCCTTCAAGGCTTGCACGGTCTTGGCGATGATTTCATCAGGATACGGGGCCAAGTGCCACCCGCCAACGACGGCGTGCACTTTCTCGATCCCCGTGGACTTCCGAATCTGGCGGACAGAGTTGATGATGCCCGCATGGCCACACGATGAGATCACGACTAGCCCCCGGCCCTTCACGTTGTATGCGGTGGCGTGCTCTCCCCAGAAGATGTCCTTCACCAAGTCGCCCAGCTTGGCTTCAATCTTTACCGTGCCGGGAGGGAAATGAAAGCTGGCCTCGCAGGCCGAACCGGTCGCGCCGGCTTCGAGTCGAGCGGCCGGTGGAGTCATCTCGAAATCGGTGACTCGCGGTATGTGACCTGAGGTGATCGCGTGGCCAACCACTGTGGTCGGCTCCTCCGCGAGCACGACATTTAATCCCCGTCCTTCCAGTTCATCCCGCTTGAGCTCACCGTAGTCGAGCTTCTTCCCGTCCGGTTGCACGACCCAGCGGTGGCAGAACGTATCGCGTCCTCCTGCATAGAGGGTGAGCCCTGGTTTGGCGCGTCCTTGGAGGCTTCGGGCCACGTCGAGTAGGCCTCCGTAATGGTCCACAGGCCCATGGCTGATGATGAGGGCGTCGGCTTTGGCGGGATCGACTCTTAACCCTTGATAGTTGTTTGTCAGTGTGCGTGGGGTGAGTGCAAAGTCCAACAGGATCTGCTTTTCCTCATCTCCTCGGAAGGACTGCAAGTGAAAAGCCAGCCCATGCTCCGACAACAGCATAACGTCTGACCCATAGGGATAAGGCAAAGTATTCCGAGTGACCGTGATATTTCCAAATCTCCCGCCCTTGGCGTAAACGTCATAAACGTTGTCGACCAGATTGGTCACGACCAGCCGGTCTACGCTGGGGATCTCCCTGGGGCAGCTAAGAGGCTCCCGAAACGGCCTGTGCCGCCCAGTAGGACCGTCCCGCCTGCAACCGCTCCGAGCTTCAGGAATTCGCGCCTGTGCATGATGACCTCTTTCTTTGTTAGACCCGAGAATTCCTTGTTGACTTCGAAAACGGTAAGCATTGTACGCCCACATCGCTTGCCCGGCGTGAGATTTGCACAAACGAGCCCTCCAAGACGCTCCGTGGTCCGCACCGAGCAGCCGATCTTGGTGAAAACTTGCCGTAGCGGACCATCCAAGATGCAACCCGCTATTGACCTTTTTGAGAGCGACACCTAACATTTCCGCAGTTTGGACACGCCCTCCCAACCCGTGGGGCAAACCGTTTCCCATTACCACATCCTCCGCAAGATCGGCGGTGGGGGCATGGGCGTGGTGTACGAGGCGGAAGACCTCAAGCTCGGTCGTCACGTCGCCGTGAAATTCCTCCCGGAGGAACTTACGAATGATCAGCAGGCTCTTGAGCGATTCCGCCGCGAGGCGCGTGCCGCTTCGGCTCTCAACCACGCTAACATCTGCACAATCTATGAAATCGATGAGATAGATGGGCGAGCCTTTATCGTCATGGAACTGCTGGAGGGCCACACGCTCCGGAGCCGGATTAACGGTAAGCCGCTCGAGATCGAGACCGTGCTCGATCTAGGCATTCAAATCTCGGATGCGCTGGATGCCGCACATTCCAAAGGCATCATCCACCGTGACATCAAGCCAGCCAACATCTTCGTGACCAATCGAGGTCAGGCGAAGATACTCGATTTCGGGTTGGCGAAGCTTTCTCCTCATCCCGAACGCAGTGTTGTGAATGCCCAGACCACCGATGCGGAGGCACATCTCACCAGCGCCGGCACGACTCTTGGCACCGCCTTCTACATGTCCCCGGAACAGATCAGGAACAAGGAACTCGACACGCGAACCGATCTGTTCTCGTTCGGGGCAGTGCTGTACGAGATGGCCACGGGCTTGCTCCCCTTTCGGGGCGATACGTCGGGAATAATCTTCGATTCTATTCTCAACCGGGTCCCAGTTCCGCCAATACGGATTAACCCGGATGTACCGTTGATGCTGCAAGAGGTCATTTACAAGGCACTGGACAAAGACCGAGAGGTTCGCTGCCAATCTGCTGCCCAGATAAGGGCTGATCTTAAACAGCTGAAACGGGCTACAGAATCAGGCAAAGCGGTCGCGCCCGAGGTCGGAGGATGGGATCGACGCAGTCGTCGTTTCCTATGGGGAGTGGCGGGCGTCGCGCTGCTAGTTCTAATTGGAATCTTAACTATGCGGTGGATTCTGCCGGCTGCGACACCACGAGTGCTGAGCTACGCGCGGATTACCAATGACGGAGCAGAAAAAGACGTGATCACGGTGGCGTCGATCCAACCTCCCTTGGTCACCGACGGCTCACGCGTTTACTTCACAGAACAGCCTAAAGATGCGAACGGAGTCGTCGCCCAAGTTTCGGTTGCGGGCGGTGCTACCGCCCGGGTCCCCACGCCCTTCCCTAACATGGCGGTGAATGGAATCTCCGCCAGCGGGTCTGACCTACTGGTCTATACCTGGACAGCGGATGAGATCCTAACGCCTCTGTGGGTAGTTCCGGTGTTGGGTGGCTCGCCACGACGGGTGGGTGAAACGACAACCGATGCGACGTGGTCCGCCGACGGGAGTATTGTTTACGCCCGCGGCCACGATCTGTACGTCTCGAACAGCGACGGGACCGAATCGCACAAGCTGACAACGGTGGCGGGCTTACCGGTTTGGCCACGCTGGTCGCCTCGCGCAAATGTACTGCGCTTTACCGAACAGGATCCCAAGAACGATTCCGGTTCCCTGTGGGAGGTCTCGGCGGATGGTAGCCACCTGCATGCTCTTCTGCCCGGGTGGAGCAACCACAGTTCGGAATGTTGCGGCGATTGGACTCCTGATGGCAAGTACTTCGTTTTTCAATCCACGCGAAACGGCAGGACTGATCTTTGGATCATTCGTGAGAAGAGTGGGTGGTGGCGGAGAGGCAGTTCTGAGCCGGTGCAGTTGACTGCGGGTCCACTGAGTTTCTCGTTGCCTCTGCCCAGCAGGAATGGCAGAAAACTCTTTGCGCAGGGCGGCGAAAAGCGTGGAGAGTTGGTGCAGTATGAGTCCAAGTCGGGAAAGTTCGTGCCCTATCTGGGTGGGATCTCGGCAACTGGCTCGGCTTTTTCCCGTGATGGAGAGTGGGTCGCCTACGTCACATATCCGGAAGGCAACCTGTGGCGGAGCAAGGTGGATGGAAGCGAAACCTTGCAGTTAACTTTTGCTCCCCTGGAAGTGCTCGCGCCTCGTTGGTATCCCGACGGAAAGCAGATTGTCTTCATGGGCCGGAACCCGGGCATGGGATGGAGGATATATCTGGCACCTGCGGAAGGCGGGAGTGAACCGAAGGCCATCGTCGCCGGAGAAGATAGTCAGGCTGCCCCGGACGCATCGCCAGACGGTGGCTCATTGGCTTTCTCCGGGCTTCCGGGGGAACTTTCAGGCGACTTTAAAGCCACGGCAATTCATATCCTTGATTTGAAAAACCACGCCCTCTCAACCCTTCCCGGCTCCGAAGGACTGTACTGCCCGCGCTGGTCTCCCGACGGACGTTACATATCTGCCACCACTTCTGACGGCTCAAGGCTCATGCTCTTCGATTCCACGATCAGACGGTGGGTCGAATTGGCCGACCTGTCTGAAGGTTGTCCAACATGGTCGCACGATGGTCAGTACCTTTACTTTCAGTCCTTCGACGTCAGTACGCCGAAGTTCTTTCGAGTGCGCATTGCCGACCGGAAGCGGGAAAGTCTTGCCAGCATCGACTTTCGTCGAGTACAGGCAGGATGGTACTTTTGGAACGGTCTGGCGCCGGATGACTCACCAGTTGCATTGCGCGACGAGGGCAGCTTAGAAATTTATGCGCTTGACTGGGAACTTCCGTAAGTCGAAATCTCCTTCTCGGCTCTCCCAACCCAAGAAGAAGTGGGCTCAATCCTGTAACTGTTCAGCCGGACTGGACTACAAATCATCGCAACCCGACTGAACAGTTGCCGGACCGCCGTGGCCGGGATCCTCCGAGGCCCTTACGCTGCTGCCGTGGCTTTTTGAACTGCATTTGCGGCGGCACGGATTACATCGATCACCGCGTCGGGGTGCGAGAGCATGGGAACGTGGCTGCTGGCGACCTCCGTCGTAGTGGCGCCCATGCGCTTCGCGAAGAAGCGCTCCAGATCGGGATGCACGGTACGGTCGTTCTTGCCGACAATGTACCAGCTTGGCTTCGACTTCCAAGCGGTTCCCCCCGCTTTCGCGTTGAACAGGTTGGGAGCCGGTACCCCCTGGGTCGCCCAAACGAGCTTCTGCTCCTGCTCCGAAAGATCTCCGCAGAAGTACTTCGTGCCCTCGGGATGCAGCCAGATACGTCCATCCACGACTTCGATGTGGGAGAAGACGTCCGTCGTCGGGAACTTAGACTGCTGTGTCTGAGATGTCTCATCGGCGTCTGGAGCGAGCGCGCAGATGTAAACCAGGCCGGCAACGCGATCATCGACTCCGGCGCCGGTGATGACGGTTCCGCCGTAGGAGTGGCCGACGAGGATGACCGGGCCGCTGACCCGGCCGATCGTTGCCTTCACCAAGGCGACGTCCTCTGCCGTTGTGTTGAGGCCATACTGCGCTGCAATACACTCATACCCCTCGGCCTGAAGGGGAACGATCACCTTGCTAAAGCACGAGCCGTCGGCCCAGAGCCCGTGGCAAAACACGATGCTAGGTTTGGTCTGCGTAGGTTTCATTTTGTTCTCCTTTGTTGCCTCTTACGCACGGGTTACTAGTCGAGGCCGTGCGATTCGGGCTCATTGTTCTAGAAAATGTTACACCTAAATGTTCACTCCGGCTTCGAGGCCAAGCCGGTTTAGAGTTTCCTAAGTCATTGGTCTCGACTGTTCGACGGAACCCAATTCCAGGAAATCCGCGACCGAATGCGATTTTCTGTATCTAACCAACTCGACCAGGGAATACAAGAGTGTGTAATCTTTCTCTTTACCTGCTCTTTACCTGGAACCGAGCCCGAGCATGGCCAAACCAATCTTGCTAAGTGTGGATGACGACTCTGATGTTTTGCGGGCGATCGAGCGCGATCTTCGTTCGCAGTACGGGGCTGAATACCGGGTTATAGGAAGCGATTCGCCCGAGGGGGCGCTCGATCTGCTGAAGCAGCTGAAGGTGCGTAATGACAGCGTGGCCTTGCTGCTGGCCGACCAACGCATGCCGCGCATGGACGGGGTGGAATTCCTGCAGCAGGCAATGGGAATCTTCCCCACTGCGAAGCGGGCATTACTTACTGCTTATGCGGACACCAACGCCGCGATCAACGCCATCAATCATGCCAGCATCAACTTTTTTTTCTTGAAGCCGTGGGATCCTCCCGCAGAGCACCTGTATCCGCAGCTGGATGATTTGCTTGACGACTGGCAGGCTTCCTACCGCCCAACATTTCAAGGGATTCGGGTGCTGGGCACCCGCTGGTCTCCCAAATGTTATGAGTTGCGGGACTTCCTGGCGCGCAACCGCGTGCCCTATCAGTGGACGGACGTCGAGCTTTCTGCCAATGATCCGGACACCAAGCGCCTGCTGGAAGCTCTGGGGCCAGAGGCGGCCAATCTGCCGGTGGTGCTGTTCCCCGACGGGACGAAGCTGCTTGAGGGCATACCCGCGGACGTCGCGCAGAAGGTTGGGCTGCGCACGCGCGCGCAAACCAACTTCTATGAGCTGGCGATTGTGGGTGGGGGACCGGCGGGCCTGGCAGCTGCCGTGTACGGAGCCTCCGAAGGCCTACATACGGTGATGATTGAGCGGGAAGCGCCCGGAGGTCAGGCGGGTATGAGCTCCCGCATCGAGAACTATCTGGGATTTCCGACTGGGCTCAGTGGCGCCGATCTGGCTCGGCGGGCGGTGGTGCAGGCCCAGCGTTTCGGAGTGGAAATCCTGACGCAGGAAGTTGTCGGCGTCCGAGCCGAGGGACCATACAGAATCATGAAGCTGGGGGATGGAACTGAGCTTTCTTGCCATGCGCTGATGATCGCGACTGGGGTGCAATGGCGGCGGCTGGAAGCTCCCGGGATCGACAGGCTGCAGGGTGCAGGGATCTACTATGGTGGCGGGGCTACGGAAGCACTCTCGTGTAAAGGTGAGGTCGTCTATGTGGTGGGAGGCGCGAACTCGGCGGGTCAGGCGGCGATGAACTTCGCGAAATATGCGGAGCGCGTCATTATTCTGGTGCGCGGCGAATCGCTCGCCAGCACCATGTCGCAATACCTGATCGACCAGATTAAAGAGACTCCTAACATTCAGCTGTGGACGCACGCCAGCGTGTCTGAGGCACATGGCGAAACCCATCTGGAGGAGATTTCGGTGCTTTGTTCCGATACCGGCAAGACTGAGCGTGTTCCGGCCAGTGCGATGTTTATCTTTATTGGAGCGCTGCCGCAGACGGATTGGCTGGCGGGTGTTGTGGAGCGGGATGAGCGCGGTTTCCTGTTGACTGGTCCTGACCTAATACGGGACGGGCAACGTCCGAAGGGCTGGACTCCAGACCGGGATCCATTCCTGCTCGAGACCAATGTTCCCGGCATTTTTGCGGTGGGCGATGTGCGCCACGGGTCGATAAAGCGCGTGGCTTCCGGTGTGGGTGAAGGATCGGTGGCAGTGCAGTTCATCCATCAGTATTTGAGCAAGGTGTAAATGGTCGAGAAATCCCAACTGCTTCGCGTTCCCGTGTTCGCTGATTTACCAGACGATCAGATCGCCTGGTTTATCAGCCAAGCACAAGAGATGAACCTCAAGGCGGGTGACACCTACGCACGCCAGGGCGATCCTGCCGATGCGATGTTTGTGATTCTTGAAGGGCAGCTGCAAGGGCGCGGAGAGTTGGGGGGTGAAACTTTCGTCTTTGACCTGGAACCGGGCGCCGTTACAGGGGTATTGCCGTTTTCGAGAATGAAGCAGTTTACGGTGAGCGGGCGAGCTATCACGGACAGCCACGCCCTGCGATTTCCAGCTTCGTTGTTTCCAGATCTGGTGCAGAAAATGCCAGTGCTGACCCAGCGTCTGGTGGGGCTGATGTCGGATCGAATCCGTGAAACCACTCGCCTCGAACAACAGCGCGACCGATTGGCGTCCTTGGGGAAGCTTTCGGCAGGACTGGCGCATGAACTCAACAATCCGGCTTCGGCTGCGAAGCGCGCGGCCAGCCAAATGCGCGAGATTCTAAAGAAAATCAGGGATGCGAGTCTCGAGCTGGGAAGGCGTGATCTCACTCCCACGCAGAAATCGGAAATCGAAAAACTGGAAGCTTCGTTCACACAACCAGACATCGTTCCACCGGATGCGTTGACCATGAGCGACCTGGAGGACCAGATCGATTCTTTGTTGCGCAGTCATGGACAGAACGACTTGTGGATGCTGGCGGCGGGCCTGGCGCGCCGGAACATCAAGCCGGAGGTGGTTGAATCGTTGTTCGCGAACCTCGATGGGGAAACAGCTCGAGCCGCTCTGGTCCGGATCGCCGCTTCGGTCGAGATCGCGAGTCTGTTACATGAAATCGAAAGCAGCACTTCGCGGATCTCGGAGTTGGTCGGCGCAATCAAGGAATATACCCACATGGACCAGGCGCCAGTCTTAAACGTGGACGTTGTAAAGAGCCTGGAAACCACGCTTACGATCCTGAATCACAAGCTGAAGCAGGGAGTGGCGGTGCAGCGCGACTACCAAGGCGTTCCCCTGCTGGTGAATTCATTTGGCAGCGAGCTCAACCAGGTTTGGACCAACATCATTGATAACGCGATTGACGCGATGCACGGAAAAGGCGAGCTGCGCATCCGAACCTACCGCGACGACGGTTGCGCTGTAATTGAGATTCGCGACAACGGCCCGGGAATTCCCAGCGAGGTGGAGCCTCACATCTTTGAGCCTTTTTTCACAACCAAAGGAGTTGGGGAAGGCACTGGCCTCGGGCTGGACACGGTTCAGCGAATTGTGAAGAAGCACCGCGGAAACATTCAGGTTAATTCCAAACCCGGGGACACGTGTTTTCAAATCTGGCTCCCCTTAGCTGGGGCTCCGACCTAAGGTGCCGTGACAGGCGCGCGCTTAGCTCGGTGCGCGGTCTAGAAAGCTCGGTCGAGTAGAGCCGCTTGACAAAAGCAATCCTCCAGTCCAATATGGCGTCATACGACATGTCGTTAAAGGGACTATGGAGACATTCGCATTAAGTGAACCGGTATTACTGGTTTTGCTGAGCCTGGCGGAACAGCCGCGGCATGGTTATTCAATACTGAAAGATGTTGAGTCCATGAGTGGCGGCCGCGTGCTGCTCAGCACCGGCACTTTGTACGGCGCGCTGCAGCGCCTGCTCGACAACGGCTGGATCGAGCGCGTCGAAGAGGACAACCCCGCTCGCGACCGTCGTATCTACAGGCTCACCTCACGCGGACGGCGCAATCTGCAAATGGAAATTGAGCGCATGCGCCACCTGACCAAGTTGGCTGCTTTGCGCGTGGCCCGCAAGGAGGCGTGATCGTCGTGATTACGGTTTACTGCTGGTTGCTATGCCTGTACCCGGGGAGCTATCGCCATGAAGTAGGGGAGGAGATGATGTCGGTCTTCCGCGAGGCACGAAGCGAGCTTCCGCCAGTGCTGCCTGCGAAGATCAGATTCTACCGGCACGAGTTTTGCGGACTGTTATCGGGCGCCCTGTGTGCGCACTTTGACCGTCTGTTCGGTGCTCCCATTCCATTTCGGAGGTGCAATATGCAAAGCCAATTTCGTTTTCCCCGCTCCACCGTGTTCCTGATGCTAGTGATCTTCGCTGGTGTAGTGCTCACTATCGCGAAAGCCAGCAGCATTGCTGGCGACACCTCGGGATCGGTCTGGCCGTCGTTGGTATCCGTTATGGTCTTAATGCTGCTGAGCATGTGCATGGCTGCCGCAGTGGTCGTGGGCATTCTGCACATGCTGCGGCGTAGCGGCGTACATCGCCTGGAGAAGTTAGACGGCTGAATGTATTCCGTGGTTTAGAGCGGCAACCGGTAGTGGTGGAGGGGTACTTTCTATGATCCCGGCAACTTCCGACCCTCGGCACGCGCCTGATTCAAGCCTCCTGAAGTCGGGTACGAATTGGCGTGCCTGGGGCTGCGGTCAGGCTCGGCCGCGGAACTGGATGATTCTGCGGCGATCGCGCTTGGAGGGCCGGCCCGCGGGTAACTCTTCGAACTCTTTCATGGCCCTACGCTCGGCTGCCACTTTCTGACGCAACTCGCGGCTGGCTTCAGTCTCGCGGTAAAGGGTCTGCGCAGCCGAGGCCGGACCGCGCACGTCGCTCAAAAGAAGGACTTCCACCTCGAAGTCGCCACCGTCGTTGGTTACACGCAACATGTTTCCAATGCGGACTTCGCGCCGCCGCTTTGGCGGGCTGGCCGCTCGATCGAATTCTGCCGAGTTCACAGGCTCGTGCGGCCAGGGCTCGCGTCTTGAAGAATCTGGCGGCCCAGAGCCACTCGTCCATCCGGACGGAGGTCACAATCTATTTTCCTAACAGGTGAAAGGTGATCTTATAACATCGATTGCGGGAGGGTCATCGAATCGTATGGATGTGCACCTGATCGACGGGACCTATGAATTGTTCCGGCACTTTTTCGCCGTGCCCGCGGCGGCGGATGTGAACGGCCAAGAGATTGGCGCAGTGCGCGGCGTCCTGACTTCTGTTTTGTCCATGATCGAGGGCGGCGCAACGCACATTGGGGTTGCAACCGATCATGTGGTGGAGTCGTTTCGGAACGATCTGTATCCGGGATACAAGACCAGCGAAGGCGTCGCTCCGGAATTGCTATCGCAGTTTCCCATTCTCGAGGAGGCGCTGGAGTCGATGGGAGTGGTGGTGTGGCCCATGGTCCAGTTTGAAGCGGATGACGCGCTGGCTTCTGCCGCCGGTAAAGCCGCGAAGGATGAACGGGTGAGGCAGGTGCTGATTTGTACTCCCGACAAAGATCTGGCTCAGTGTGTTGTGGGCACACGCGTGGTGCAACTGGACCGCAGGCAAAACATTCTGCGCGATGAAGCTGGGGTTGTTGCGAAATTCGGAGTAAAGCCACAATCGATTCCGGACTACCTGGCTGTGGTGGGTGACAGTGCGGATGGATTCCCCGGTGTGCGGGGCTGGGGCGTGAAGGCGGCGGCTCTTACCTTGTCCCAATACCCCCACCTGGAAGACATTCCGAAGGACTGGCAGAAATGGCATCCATCCATCCGGAAAGCCCGATTGCTTTCCGAATCGTTATTCAATACATGGAATGACGCCCTTTTATTTCGCACTCTCGCAACCCTGCGGCTGGATGCGCCCGTTTTTGATACGGTCGAGGATCTGCGCTGGAAGGGACCGCGCCCGAACTTTGAAGAACAGTGCCAGCGGATGAAGTCGCCCGGTCTGTTTGGCCGAGTTGCGTCGGCAAGGTCGAAGATGTCGTAGTTTCCGGCTGGGTTTCTCGCTAGCGGGTTACGCGTTTTAGCGCGTCTTGAGCTGGGCGGAAGCTGTGGGCCATGGCCAGCGCCGCGCGATATTCTTCGGCCGCGGACGGCAAGTCGCCTTGTTTCTGGAGCACTTCGCCAAGCAGGTAATGGGCCTTGAAGACAGGAGCTTCTTCGACGGTGTTGGGAGAGGCGATATAACGGCGCAAGAGCCGGATGGCTAACGGATAGTCGCTGCCGGTGCGAAGCAAGATGCCGGCGCCATCGACCAACGCCGCGGGATGATCGAGGGGGCTGGACTCCAGGGTGCGCAGGGCCTGTTCCATCTCGTCGAAGCGGTTGGTGTGGCGATAGAACCCGGCAAGATTCAGCCAGGCACGGGCGCCGCCCTGGCTGGCAGCGATGGCAGCGCGATATTCTTTTTCCGCAACAACACTGTCTTTGTTTTTCTCCGCGATGCGTCCATTTATCCAGTGCGCCATGGCCGGATTGAGCGGCGCGAGCAGTTCCGCCTGGGCGCGTGCTTTGTCTTTACCACCGCCGACGATGCCGGGAGCCTCGAGATAAAACTCCGCGAGATCGGTGCGAGCCTCCCAACTGTTGGGGGAGATTTCGACGGCACGTTCGAATTCAGTGCGAACCTTTTTGGCCAAGCCGAAGGCGTTGAGAAAACCGGCGCGGTCCGCTTTCTCCCCGTAGATTCGACCTAGCCAGAGGTGATAAAGGCCGTTGTCGGACGCCAGGGAGACAGCCTTTTCGCAGGCGGGGATGCCGGCATCCCAATTGTCGAGCTCGAAATGGGCGCGGCAGAGAAGGTTGTAGGCTTCGGCGGTGAAAGAAGTCTGGATCGTCTGCTCCAGAGTTTGCATGGCCTGATCTACACGCCCGGTGGCTAGAAGGGTCTGGGGTGTCTGGGCCGTGAGGGGGAAGGACAGGAGGGTGAGGAATAAGACGAGCTTGATAAGGATGCGAGCCCGGTGCGCGATAGGTGGTGGTGAGACCCCGGCTTCGGAATCCAGCGCCTGAAGGCGCATTCGTAAAACGGTATTTTCGGCATGCCTGAAGGCACGCCCTGATACGAATCGACCTTGCGACATGGGCTAGGGCACCACTTTTACGCGGGCGCCGTCGACCAAGGGCTTGTTGGCCTCGGCCGAAGACAGGGCCACGACGGAGTGTTCGGGAAGGCCGCCCGTGATCTCGACCTGGGTAAGGTTCTGGAGAGAGACTTCGACTTCGCGGCGCTTTAGTTCGTCGTCTACGACTTGATAGACGTAAGGCTTGGTGTCGTCCATGCGAACGGCCTCGCGCAGCAGCGTGAGCACGCCGCTGTGTTCCGCGGTGATGACGGTCACGCCAACATTCACATTGGGCAACAAGCGCAAATCATGGTTGTCGAGCGTGCATGTGACTTCACCCACATTGCGCGCGCCGCGGAGTTTGACCGTGGAGGGAATCGTGCTGACCGCGCCGTTCCAGATGCGACCAGGCAGGGCGTCCCAGGTGACTTCGATTTTCTGTCCGATGGCGAGGCGGCCGATATCGGGTTCGTCGACGAACGTGCGCACCAGCATCGTCGAGAGATCGCCTTCCTGTAGCAGCAGGTCTCCGGTTTGCACGTAGGCACCTTGCTTGACGGGAAGCGCGTAGACGATGCCATCGAAAGGAGCACGCACGCTGGATTTGCCAAGAGCATCTTCGGCGGCTTCGTAGGCGGCCTGGGCTTCGGTTGCCTGCGCGTCAATCTTGGCGACCTCGGGTTGGGAGTAGCGGTCTTTCTTTTTCTGTTCGAGAAGAGTGGCGTCGGCCTGGGCGCGCTGGAGTGCATCTTCGGCCTGCTTGACCTCGCCGCCAGAAGCCGCGCCCTGCTGCTGGAGGCGGCGGAGAGCCTCGAGATTGCGCTGGGCGGTGTCGCGGGCACTGCGCGCTTTGGTGAGTTGGGCATCGAGCGTGAGGAGTTCTTCACGGGTACCGCCGGTAGTAAGGTCGGACTGATCCGCTTGGGCTGTCTTGATCTGGGCCTGGGCGCGGGCGGCCTGGCTGCGCAGGCCGGCATCGTCGAGCTGCAGGAGGAGTTGACCCTGGCGAACGTGGTCTCCTTCTCTCACAAACAGACGCTTCACCGTGGTGGGAACGGGCGAGTGAGCCTCGAAATTGCGGATGGGTTCGATTTTGCCGTTGGTGGAAATCAGGCTGCGAATGGGTCCGCGTTCTACAGTGGTGGTGCGAACCTTCAAAGGGCCCGGCCGGGTGAAAATCGGGATCAGCGCAAGTGCGGCGAGGACTCCGAGCGCGAGCCAGGTGCGGCCTTTGCGCGGTGGACGTCCATTCGAATTGTTGGTTGCGGGCAACCGGTTATCTTTCAGGGTGCGGCGAGGACAAGTGCAAGGATTAATTTACCACCGAGACTGCTGCGGAAGAATGCCGTCTGCCCCATCCGTTGCACCATTAGATGCCGAAGGAGGGGAGTGGATGCCGGTGCTCTACGCCCGGCTGTTAGTGAAAATGCCCGGCCAGGCCAGGCCGAACTCGGTCAAAACCAGAGTGGCGACCAAGACGCTCCACGTCACCGACAAACCCACGGCCGGTACGGCGTGGTCGACGGCCGGTATCGCGCCGAAAACACGGGCGGTGACGAAGGTGGTCGTGATCGCGTAGCTGCGGACCATCCATTGCCGGTGCAATGGGATGTTGCCCTTGAGCACGGAAACGAAAGCGGTCGCCGCAGCCAGTAACCAGCAACTGGCAAGCGTAAACACAAAAATCCTGCCCTGGACAGAGCTGTGAATGGCGCTGATATACATGCCCATTAGCGCAGCGACCGCAATCGCACCGAGATAGAAGCGTCCCATGATGCGGTGCGCCTGCAGATGGCGCTGCCGGAAACGCGACGAGAGTTGAAACGGACCGATCAGTAGCGCTGTCAGTCCGGCCAGCCCGTGAGGAAGAAGCCGCCAGCGGACGGGGAAATAATAGGTCCAGTCGGGATGGGAATGGTCAATGATAAAGCGCTCGTTGTGCCAGAGCACGAACAGGAACATCAATCCGAGTGCGGAGAACAGGACATACTTGAAGCGAACTTGCGGTCTACGGACGGCAGCGGCCGCCGAAGTGGCCATAGTATCTCCTCATACAAATGGGACTTTGACCTGGAAGGCCGCGGTGAGTATAGCATCGAAGATGACGCCTAGCGATCATGCATATGGGACAATACCCCCATGCCAAAACCGCGCCGCTACACGCCCGAGCACGCCGCTGCTGGGTTGGACGCCAAGTTCCCTGAGATTGAAACCTGGCCAAACCAGTTTCCTGGTTATGAGATTGTGATCGATGATCCGGAGTTTACTTCTGTGTGTCCGAAAACGGGCCTGCCTGACTTTGGGACGATTACGCTGCGTTACCAGCCCGACAAAGTCTGCCTGGAACTGAAATCCTACAAGGAGTATTTGCATTGTTACCGTAACCTGGGGATTTTTCAGGAGAACGTCGTGAACCGCGTGTTGGAAGACGTGGTGCGATGGGCGAAGCCGGTGTGGGCTGAGGTGAAGGGAGGATTCCGGCCGCGGGGCGGGATCTCGACAACGGTGGTGGCGAGGTGGCCGAGAGCACCAAAGAAAAAGAAGAAGAGAGCCTGATTAGTCCCAGTTAAGGGCCGTGATATATTCGCTCGACCCGTGACTTCCGCGAAACTCCAACCACGGACGGCGCTGATCGTGCTGACGGCGCTCAATCTGCTGAACTATGCGGATCGCAATGTGCTATTCGCGGTACAGCCGCTGGTGCAGGACGAGTTCCACCTGACCAAGACACAGATTGGTTACCTTACCAGCGCATTCCTCGGCTTCTACATGGTGGCCGCACCGTTCGTTGGGCCCCTCGCAGACCGCTATTCGCGCAAACTCATCATCGTGCTTGGTGCAATCTTCTGGAGCGGGCTCACACTACTGACGGCGCTTACTCATAACTACACCGAGTTGCTGATTCGACACACGTTGGTCGGGATCGGGGAAGCAACGTTCGTCACCATTGCGCCGACTTTTGTCGCTGATCTCTTTGCCGAGGAGAAACGCGGCCGGATTCTGGGTGTGTTTTATCTGGCAATTCCGGTGGGATCGGCGGCGGGATACCTGTTGGGAGGCTACCTTGCGCCGCAGCACGGCTGGCGCTTTCCTTTTTACATCGCGGCGGCGCCGGGATTCCTGCTGGCAATTGCCGCGCTGTTTCTCAAAGAGCCGGAGCGTGGGCAGTTTGATTCGCTGAAGGGTACTCCGGAGCGGACGACGGTAGTCGGCCTGGCGCGCAACGCTGCGTTCTTGACGTCCACGCTTGGCATGGCCGCCATGACGTTTTCCCTCGGCGGGATCCAGGTGTGGATGCCGCAGTTCCTCTATAGTGAGCGCCATTACACGCTCGAGGCCGCCAACCTTACCTTCGGCCTGATCATTGTCGTCGATGGCATTGTCGCCGCTTTGGCAGGGGGATGGCTGGGTGACTATCTGCTGCGCCGCGTGAAGAGTTCTTATTACCTGGTTTCGGCAGCGAGCATGGCGCTGGGTGTGCCCGTGATGATTGTGGCTTTGTTCGTCAGGGGCCGGGCAATGATTCCGGCGATTGCCCTGGCGGCGTTCTTTCTCCTGCTCAATACGGCTCCGCTGAACGCGGCGGTGATCAACTCGGTCGACGCGCACATCCGAGCCACGGCGCTGGCGGTGAACATTTTCATTATCCACATTCTGGGCGACGTTCCTTCGCCCACGATGATGGGCTGGGTTGCGGACCGGCGCTCGCTGCAGGCCGCATTCATCCTGCCGGTTATCGCCATGGCGGTGTCTTCTGCCATACTGTTTTACGGGATGAAATTCGCCCCGCGGGTAAGTTTCGACGGCGCAGCATTAGAGGCGGGGAAGACCTAGGCGGGATGCATTACTTTCACTGGATTGCAGGGACGATTCTCGCGCTGGCCTGGTTCTCTCGCATTCTCGAGGCTGCGATCGGCATGCCCAGCGTGGCCGACATCTCAAAACCCGAATGGGACCGCAATCCGATCGCTGCTTCCGGCAATCCGCTGGTTTCGATTATCGTGCCGGCGCGAAATGAAGAAGCGGACATCGAGCAATCTCTGACTCGCCTGCGCGCGCTCGATTATGACAACTACGAAGTGATCGCTGTCAACGACCGATCGACCGATCGGACGGGCGAGATTATGGAAACTGTAGTTAAGAGCCCCCACTTCTCGCGAAGAACTCGAGAAATGGGGCACCCTGTTCTACGAGTGCTCCATCATCGCGAATTGCCTGCGGGCTGGCTGGGCAAGACCCACGCCATGTGGACGGCCACGAATGCGGCGAGAGGCGACTGGCTGTTGTTTACCGATGCCGATGTGCAGTTCAAGCCGGACTCGGTACGGCGGGCAATGGCCTACGCCGAGACGGAGCGGGCGGATCATGTGGTGTTGTTTCCGCAGATGATCATGAAGCGTCCGGGCGAGTTCATGATGATTGCGTTCTTTCAAACCATGTTCGTCTTCGGGCACCGACCGTGGAAGGTGGCCGATCCGAAGTCGCGGGACCACATGGGGGTGGGCGCATTCAACCTGGTTCGCCGTAGCGTGTATGAGGCGGTGGGAACGTACGAAGCGCTGCGCATGGAAGTGTTGGACGATATGAAGCTCGGCAAGGTAGTGAAGAACGCGGGTTTCGCGCAGCGCAATGTGTTTGGCGGCGACCTCATTTCGATTCGCTGGGCGCATGGCGCGAGGGGCGTGGTCGACAATCTGACGAAGAACTTTTTCGCCGTATTGTCTTTCCAGTGGTGGCGCACCGTGATCTCGGCGTTCGGACTGGCGTTCCTGAACCTGATGCCGTTTCTGGGGGTGCTGGTGGCGCGCGGGTGGGAGAGATTGCCTTATGGCATCGCTCTGGCATCCATGTTTCTGATTTACCTGGGCATGTCCCGGCGTTCGAAGGTTCCGGCTTATTATTTCCTGCTGCATCCGGTCAGCACGGCACTGTTTGTGTACACCTTGCTGCTCTCCATGTGCCATACGCTGTGGAATGATGGGATCATCTGGCGGGGTACGAAGTATCCGCTGGAAGAGTTGAGGAAGGGGATGGTGTAGGGCGATCCGGTTCACTGATGCGGTTGGTCGCCAATGTCAACGTCCGCCTCGTTGCCATAGGTCGCCGTGGCGTTGGGGGTGGAGTAGGTTTTCGCGGGCTTTTTGGGGGGCCGCATTCTACCGGCGCTATAGTGGCCTTGCTTTTCTACGTCGTAGTTCTTGGGCAGCGGAGGGATCAGGGTTGAGCCGCCGGTCAACTGGCTGACGCGGTTCAGAATGATTTCGGCGCGACCGTTATAGAGTTTCACGGGCCCGTGAATCTCAATGACTTGCCCGGCGAGGCGGCGGACGTCGCCTACATCTTTCAGGTCGGACCGGAAGACCACGACGGTAAAAGGGCAAGCCATTTGATCTTCGCAGAAATCCACAAAATGCACGCCTTTGGCGCCGGCCTTGACGCGCAGGACTTTCCCCGTTACACACTTGGTTTCGCCGACGTGCTGTTTGGCATCGCGAATGGGGAGGCAGTCGGAAGCGGCAAGTCGAAGTGCCACAGATACAGGTAAAGATAAGAGGATCAGACAGTGCAGAAGACATTTTGGATATCCAGAGCGATTGCCGGGCATGATGTTTCTCAAGAGCTGAACATAGCTCCACTTGGAATCTTACGGCGGCGAGGCCTGAAGAAGACGCGTTAGGCCGAATTCTTAGGCGGTCTTTCCCGGAAGGGGAACGATGCCGAGGCGTAGGCGGACGCGAGAGAACGCTTAGGGACTGGACTGGCCAGTCCCCGGGTTCTAAGCGCCACGGACATCCAATGGCGGTGGAGTTATTTGAAACCCTTGACGGCGGCGGCTTCGTCGTCCTTCACGTCGAAGACGGTGTAGAGCTTGGTAATCTGAAGCAGGTCGTGCACCTTCTTGGTGAGATGGAGCAGTTTGAGTTCGCCGCCCTGGTTCTTGGTGGTGGTAAAGGCGCTGACCAGCTCGCCGATGCCGGAGCTATCGATGTAGTTGACCTCGCCCAGATTCAAGACAATCTTCTTGTTGCCCTTGCCGAGCAGGTCACGTACGGTGTCGCGCATCATGACACTGCCCTCGCCGAGGGTGATTCGGCCACTGCAGTCCACAATGGTGACTCCGTCTACCTGCCGGGTGCTAAGTTTCATGCTCACTGAGACCCCTCCTTGATGCCCGCGGATGGCCCGCGGACGTGCTTGATCAATTTTATTTCCGTGCCGGTCTGGGACGGACGGATTTCCACCACGTCCATGAAAGACCGCATAAGAAAAATGCCGCGCCCCGAAGTCTTGAGCAGATTTTCCGGGGCCAGAGGATTCGGAATTCCGCCCAAGTCAATGCCTTTACCCTGATCCCGAATCGTGATCACCAGGTCCTCAGCGGTGCGCTCGAAAGCCAGGATCACTTTCTTGTCCGGGGCGTACGCGTTTCCATGCAAGACGGCGTTCACCGCACCTTCGCGCACCGCCATGGAAATCTGCATGACTTCGTCTTCGCCAAAGCCCAATTCCGTGGCGATGCGGGTAGCCTTTTCTTCCGCATGGTCCACGGTTTCCAAAGTGGAATCGAGCGTATAGGAGACTGTCTGCTCCATGGCCGATAAATATGTCTTAAAAGCTGCTCCTATCCTCTTGGATTGCCCGTAGGCGCTGTCCGCAGCCTGTAATCAGCAGACGTGGTAGTTTGCCTGTCGAAGCGGGGAGTTGTCAACGAGAGGCAGGGGGAAGCACAAACCAGCCTGATGGGAGAAGGTGCGGCGGGTATAATGGCACGCCGGTGACCTCCGTGCTAGCTGCTGGAATCAAACATTTGCTGAGGCGAGTGATCATGATCGGGCTCTCGTCCGCGCTGGTCCTGACGGCGTTGGCCTACGCAATCGACTACGCTGTGTTCCGCTACCGGGTCGCCACCGATCGCCAGCCCTTCGGACAAATCACCGTCACCAGCTACGACGCGGTGCCGCAGAAAAGCGGCAAGACCGAATTCATCTTTAATCCTCCCGAGACGCAAACCTGCGTCAATTCGCTCTTCCCTCGCGACGGATACGAGCCCTGCTGGTATCTACAGCGCCATACCGAGCAGCGCATCAACATGTGAAGTTCGTACACGGGTGCCGCCGCATCCAATAACGGTAGAAGGTCCTGTTTGCCCGGGTGGACAAAAGGACCGACGATGCGGAGGAAAATCCATGAATAAATCTTATCGTCTACTCAGCGCCATCGTTGGGTTTGCTATGTGTTTATGCGTCAGCGGCAGCGTTTGTGCGCAGAATGCAGGTCCGCAGGGGGTACCGGCTCACGTGCTGGTCACCGTCGAAGCCCGTCACGGCACGGTTGTTCCTGAAATCGGCCCCAGAGATGTGATGGTTTACGAGGGCCGTGATCGCGACCAGGTCGTGGATTTGGTTCCTGCGCAGGGAGAGCACGCGGCGCTCGAATTGTTTATTTTGCTCGATGATGGTTCCAGCGAGAGGCTTGGTTCACAACTGGACGATCTTCGCCAGTTTATCTCCGCCCAGCCACCATCCACCCGGATCGGCGTGGCCTACATGCAGAACGGCACGGCGAAGGTGGAGCAGAACCCGACCAGCGATCATGCTCTAGCTGCGAAAGCCCTGCGCCTTCCGCTCGGAATTGCCGGCATCAATGCCAGCCCATATTTTTCTGTCAGTGACTTGGTCAAACGCTGGCCGGAAAGCACCGCCCGCCGGGAGGTCCTGATGGTATCCGATGGAATCGATCGCTATTACGGGAGCGGCGATTTGCAGGATCCTTACCTGGACGCGGCCATCGACGATGCCACGCGAGCCGGCATTGTGGTCTACGCCATCTATAACCCCGGCGTGGGGCACCTCGGCCATAGCTACTGGCAGAACTATTGGGGACAGATTTATCTCTCGCGTCTGGCTGAGGAAACCGGCGGCGAAGGCTATTCCATCGGCTTCACCGGCAACGCGGTAAGCTTTGCCCCTTACCTCGATGACATGGGACGCCATCTGGGCAATCAGTACTGGGTGACGTTTAATGCCAAGCCGCAGAAAAAGAGCGGATGGCAGCGAATCAAGGTTACGACGGAAGTATCCAATGCGGAACTGGTTTCCCCGCACAAAGTGTGGGTTTCGGCTGCGGCGCCCTAACCGGTCGCCGTCGGCAAACCGGCTCGGCGGGCACTATAAGCGGGGCACTCAATGTGCTCCGCGTTTCTTAGTGTCCGAGTTCGTTACAATTGCGTGCAGTTAGGACTGACAGGGGACGCTAATGTCTGACAGGCCCGGCTTTTCTTCGTTGCGATATTTGGCAATGGTGCTCGTCGCCTTCGCTGGCTCGGTTCCTCAACTTGCTTCCGCTTCACCGGCGAAGACAGAGGCCGCTTTACCTTCCGATGCGCGCCTGGAGAAGGCTTACCGCTTCCAGCAGGGTGGTTGGACGTATGTTCATCTGGAAGGTTCGCCCGCCGATATTGGATTCCAGCATGGCTATCTGCTGGCTCCCGAGATTGCCGATGCCTTGGAAGCGATCAAACTTTTTGATACCCGCCAAACGCAGCGTGATTGGGAGTTTTTTCGGCAGACGGCGAGATGCTGTGGCCGCACATCGACGCCGAGTATCAGCAGGAACTGCGGGGCATTGCTGACGGCGTGAAGGCGCATGGGGTGAACCTGCATGGGGCTAACCTGCATGGCGTCGATCTGGATGTGTATGACATCGTCGCTCTGAACGCGTTTGAGGAGGTTCCGGATTACTACGTGCCGTGGCTGAATAAGCGGGAGAAGTCGGCGAAGGCACCGAAGCTGGCGGCTCCGGGCAATTGCAGCGCGTTTATCGCCACCGGCGCTTACACCAGAGATCACCAGATCGTGATTGCGCACAACAACTGGACGAGCTACCTCGCGGGCGAGCGCTGGGTGATCGTCTTCGATATCTTGCCGCAGCACGGCCAGTGCATTCTGATGGATGGTTTCCCCGGAGTGATTACCAGCGACGATGATTTCGGCGTGAACGCAGCCGGGATCATGATCACCGAGACCACTATGGCTCAGTTCGAGGGATGGGATCCGAATGGTAAGCCGGAGTTCATGCGTTCGCGCAAGGCGCTGCAGTATGCCCAGAGCATCGATGACTACGTGCGCATCATCAAGGAAGGAAACAACGGCGGATATGCCAATGACTGGCTGATCGGCGACCGCAAGACAGGGGAGATCGCCTATCTTGAGCTGGGTTTGAAGAACACTCCCCTGTGGAGAACGAAAGATGGATATTTCGTCAGCTCCAATTTCCCGCGCGATCCCAAGCTGATTCATGAGGAGACCAGCGGATATGATCCTGACGATGCGTCGTCATCGATGAATGCGCGCCATGCGCGCGCCGAAGAACTGATGAAACAGGCGAAAGGGAACGTTGACGTCGAGATCGCTGAACAGTTCCTGTCAGACCACGTGGACAGCTTCGAGAAAGCGGCTTCCAGTGTAGAAAAGCCGCAGCCGAACGAGCGTACGCTGTGCGGCCATGTGGATGCTTCTTCGCGCGGCGTGAAGGAATGGGAGTGGAGTCCCTACAACCCTGGCGGAGCAGTGCAAGGTAAAGCCACTGACAGCAAGATGGCTGCGAACATGAGTTTTGTGGCGCGGGCCGGGCATCGCTGCGGAGCGGACTTCCTGGCGGCGGACTTCCTGGAGCGGCATCCGGAATATTCCTGGCAAAAGCCGCTGCTGCGCGATATGAAGGCCGGACCGTGGACTACGTTTCAAGCGGGGCAGAAGGCATCCCAGTAGTTTCGTGCACGGCTCACGTATGGATCGGGACGCCGTCTGACGAAGAGGCGGTAAGTGAAATTGAGCGCAAGAAGCGGATAGCGGCGCCAAGAGCTTTGCAGCACACTCAACCCTCGTGTGAAAAGGAACGCGGAGACGAATGAAATGAACGAAACAGCCCAGCAGTACACTCAGCGGATGACGGCCTACGTCGAAGGGAAGCAGCCTCTGGCAATTCAAGCTGCCACGGCGAAGAAACTCGAACGGTTAATCAAGGGCGTCCCCACAAACAAATTGCGCAAGCGTCCGGCTGCTGGCAAGTGGTCGGTTAGCGAGATCGTGGCCCACCTTGGCGATGCGGAAATCGTGATTGGGTTCCGTATGAGGTTGATTCTGGGCGCGCCCGGGACTCCGATCGCGGCCTTCGATCAGGATTCCTGGGTGACCAGCGGGCATTATGAGAAGCGCGATCCGCGTAAGTCGGTCGAGCAGTTTCGCGTGGTCCGGGAAGCCAATCTTGCCTTGCTCAAGTCTTTGACGCCCGAGCAGTGGAAACAGTATGGCATGCACTCCGAGCGCGGCCAGGAAACCATTGAGCACATTGTCCGCATGATCGCGGGACACGATATCAACCACCTGCAGCAGATCGAGCGAATCATGGCCGGGAAATAATCTCTACTGAAAGTATGGCGGAGAGGGTGGGATTTGAACCCACGATACCCGTTAAGGTATGTCCGCTTTCGAGGCGGATCGTTTCAACCGCTCACGCACCTCTCCGGAGGCAGTGGTCGGTGGCCAGTTAAACAACGGCTACCGACGGCTCTTAAAGAACGTTTGCAAGAGTTCTGCGCAACGGCCTGCCAGGACGCCGCTGCGGACTTCCACTTTGTGGTTCAGTTGCGGGTGACTCAGCACCTGCATTACTGATTGCACGGCGCCCGCCTTGGGATCGTCGGCGCCGTAGACCAGGCGCTTGATCCGGGCGTGCACCAGGGCTCCGGCGCACATCGCGCACGGTTCAATTGTAGCAAACAGGTCGCAGTCAGCCAGACGGTGGTTACCAACGGTCGCTCCGGCTTCGCGCAGTGCGACGACCTCGGCATGGGCCGTGGGATCGGAGTCGGTGATGTTGCGATTCCAGCCACGGCCGACGATGCGTCCTCCGCACACGACGACCGCTCCCACGGGGACTTCGCCCGCTTCGAGTGCACGCTGCGCTGCGCGTAGAGCTTCCTCCATCCACAGTTCGTCGTTGGTTGTTGCTCCAGTCGTTGGCACGGAGAGCTCCACGCAGCAGGGTACCACCGGGCGGCGTGATTCGATCGGAGCAGGCGCCGGAGGAGATGAGATGGGAGGAAGATCCCTATCCGATCAGAGCAGGCTCAACACCGAGCGCACAGCTTCGGGCACGACTGCGCGAATCACGGCCGGGGGCACGCAGGTCACCAGGGTATACGCGATCACGAGTGCGGGCACGGCGAGCAGCATACGGGTTTTGGGCGTTAAGGTGGCGAGATAGGCTCGCATAACATCCTCTGCTTTGAAGTACGGAAGAAAGGCCGAGAAAGTTCCACAGTTTGCGCGGGGAGAATTCCCTTAGCCAGCGTAGGGTCTAAGAACGGTGTAGGGATCCTTCGACTTCGAAACTGCTTCGCATTTGCGAAGCGGTTCCTTCGCTCAGGATGACAGAATATTGAGAGGTGTCTTTCCGGCCACTGATCACTGGTCACTGGCCCCTGACCGCTGGCACCTGATATGCTAACTCCGTCATGGGGATGCAGAGCCTGTTCCGCAAAGTCTTTCTGATCGACCTTCTGCAGGGATTGAAGGTCACGTTCCGCTATCAGGATCCCAAGGAAATCTATACCGAGCAATATCCCATGGAGCGGCCGCAGGTGGCGGAGCGCTACCGGGGCGCGCCGCGGCTGAACGTCAATCCGGATACGGACGAGACCATGTGCATCGCCTGTGACCTGTGCGCTCTGGCCTGCCCGGAGAATCTGATCGTGGTCTCCAGCGCGCGCAACGAGCACACTCGCCGCAAGGAACTCACCAACTTCACTTACGACCTGAGCCGCTGCATGTTCTGCGGACTCTGCGAGGACGCCTGTCCCGTGGACGCCCTCGAACTCACCCAGGACTTCGAACTCGCCAGCTACACGCGTGAAGGCTGGATCTGGGAC
>JBAUVZ010000336.1:0-12349 GCA_049583505.1 Candidatus Sulfotelmatobacter sp. | reverse complement strand
GAGCACGAACAATACGCCGAGGATCTCGCGCTGTACGCGCTGGATGCGTTGCGTGGAGAAGACCGCGCGCGAGTGAACGAGCACCTGGCGACGTGTGCGGCTTGCCGTCTGGAACTGGAGCAACTGCGCAGCGATACAGCATTGCTTGCGCTGTCGGCTGCGGGGCCAAGGCCTCCGCAGCGGGCGCGGCAGAGGTTGCTGGATGCGGTGGCGCGGGAGGCGCGCGGGCCCAAGATCGTTCAGGCTTCGCCACGGCGTTCGTGGTGGGGAGTTTTGGGATGGGCGGCTACGGCAGCGGTGCTGATCTGCGTGGTGTTGTTGTCGCGGGACAATTTGACGCTGAGAGAGAGTGTGATCTCAGCCAGATCGGAAGCGGCGAAGAACGCGCGCGAACTGGAAGAGCTGCGGCGGATCGCGGCGCCGATTGTTGATCCGGGGGCGCAGCGGGTTACGCTGGTTTCAACGAACACGCCACCCCAGCCGCAGGGCAAGGCATTTTATCTGCGCAACCGCAGCAGTCTGGTTTTCCTGGCGAACAACATGCCCGCGCTACCGCTCGGCAAGGCTTATGAGCTGTGGCTGATTCCGGTTAACGGTGCTCCGATTCCGGCGGGAGTATTCAAGCCCGATGCGCATGGGAGCGCGAGCGTGGTGAATCCTCTGCTGCCGGCGGCAATTGAGGCGAAGGCGTTTGCGATCACGGTGGAAAACGACACGGGGGCCTCTACTCCGACTATGCCGATTTTGATGATGGGAGCGGGCGGGTGACTTGGTCGGGTGGGATGGTTGTGGCGGGCCAGTCAGCGCAGCGCTGTTGACCCCAGAGGCCGGCCAGGATCCGAGTTTGCCACCCTCAACTATCTTGCCGAACTCGCTTTCCGAATGATCTTTCCGAACGATCTTTCCGATCTCGCCGACCTGGCCTTTCCCAACTCTCGATTTAGTTTTCCACGACTTTGGTGGGCTTTGCGGGGGTGGTGCGTTCCTTCTTAAGGGCGCGTGCGATGTCGCCGAGAGGGGTTTCCGGCTTGAGGGTTCCCCCGAACTCCGAAAGTGGAACCTCGCCCTGGGCATAGCTGTAAGAAGATGTGCTGAGCAGGCTGCTCTCTGTGGCCATGGCGTGCTGGGAGGCGTGCTGGGGATGGTCATACATCTGAATGGGCTGGGCCGTGCTGCTGAGCACGGTCGCGGATTGGGCACAGGCCGCCGTTGCGCAGAAGAAACAGAGAACGAAGATTGTGGTCTTCATAAGAATGATCCTAGTCCGGGGGAAATTGCTATAGCTTGAAAGAGCTCGTGGAATGCCCGATTGGCGCGGCTTCCGGGGATAATAGGGGCAATCCGCATACCAAACCGGGGCCGCTGGGATTCGAGTTAAGGGTAGCTGCACAGGGCTAGACGCAAGAATTTGCACATGTGTGGAAGATAGAGGGTATGGGTAAAGATCGGAGGGGTGAGAACCTGGAAAGGTGGGACCATGGTAGAAATTCCTTGCTGGGCCGGTTGTGCCTCGCGTTCCCGAAGCACAACTTCCGCTCAGGATAGCAACTCAAGGAGGGCGGCATGAAATTGCATCGGCTTGTCGCAGAAATCATTCTGCTCCTTCTTCTATGGGTTCTATTGCGGCCCACGGGTTTGTGGGGGCAGACCAATTGCGAAGAAGGCAACGGACCGCTGGATTCTGCTCCGCCGAAGACGATGAGCGTGCAGGAAGTAATTCAGAAGTTTGGGGCGGCGGAGGCGCTGACAAAGGCCGCACGATTTCATTTTACCTACACTCAAGACGTGTTGGTGCAGACGCTCAGCGGCAAAGAGGTGACGGGGGAATTTCACGAGTTGACCAACGTTTCTTACGACGAGAAGGGCAAGCGCCTGGAGACGGTAACCTTCGCAGCGCAGCCTACGTTGCGAGGAGTTCAACTCACACAGGAAGACATGGAGGACATCCGCGTCTTCATGCCGCTCCTGCTGACCAGCGAAGATCTGCCACAGTACAACCTGACTTATTCCGGACAACAGCATGTGGACGATCTGGATACGTATGAGTTTCAAGTGGAACCGAAGAAAGAAGAGAAAGGCAAGCGGTATTTTCAAGGGAAGATCTGGGTGGATGCGCAAGACTTACAGATCGTGAAGGTGTGCGGCAAGAGCGGTCCGGACCAGATTCGGACGGGAAAGCATCAGCATTCGGACTTGCGGCCTACGTTTGTGACCTATCGCCAACAAGTGGAAGGGCGTTACTGGTTTCCAGCGTACACACGATCAGATGACTCGCTAGCTTTTAAGACCGGACCGGTGCATGTGCGAGAAATCATCAAATATAGCGGGTACAAGCGGGCGGGCCCACGGTAAGGGCGAGGCACACTTTCAGTGTTGGATAGGTCAGCTTGGGCTTGGCACTTCATCCGAGCGCCGGCTGCCGTATTTCTTGAATACCGAATCGCGGGAGATGACGCCTTCCAACTGGCGGGAGTTGGCGCGATTGACCACGGGTACGAGCGGGTAATCGTTGACGTAGCGAAGCGCAGAGTCGAGCGGGAGATCAGGGTAGAGACTAGGCAGAGACTGCGAGGGGAGAACGGAGCCGAGCGTGTGTTCCCCCTTGCCTTCCCGGAAGAGGCGTTGGAGCTGGTCGCGGCTGATGGTGTTCCAGCCGCTGGGATGCAGGCGCACCAGGAAGTTCGAGTCGGTGGAATTCTGGACGCGGCGGGCGTTGGCGTCGACGTAATCCTCGGCACTGAGAATTGTGGCAGGCACTGGGAGCATGGCGTCTTCGACACGGAGGATGGCTTCTTCGCGATCTTCTTCCAGTGAGGGAAGGATGAGGCCGTCCTGGCGCGTGAGCAGGTCGAAGATGGGAACGCTCTGCAGGCTTCGGGAGATGAGGTAGGAGAACGTGTTGGCGACAATGACGGGGACAATGATCTCGTAGTTGCCGCTGACTTCGAGAACCATGAAGACGGAGGTCATGGGGACACGGAGGAATCCGGCGAAGAGGACGCCCATGCCGACCAGGACATAGGTTCCGGTGGATCCGGTAAGTTGAGGAAAGAAGATGCGTTCGACGTCGCCGACGGCGCCTCCGAGCATGGCTCCGATGAAGAGCGTGGGTGCGAACATGCCGCCGGGAGCACCGCTCACGAAAGAGACAGTGGTGGCGAGAATTTTCAGAACCGCCAGTATGGCTAACATTTTCCAGGCGTACTGGCCGTGCATGGCCTGGTCCATTGAATCGTAGCCAGCGCCCATAATTTGCGGAGCGCCGAGGAAGGCGATGAAGCCGACGAGGAGCCCGGCGAGCGCGGGTTGAAAGTATTGCGTCCAGCGCGGCAAAGCTTTTAGGCGGGGGCGCAGATACCCGATCGATTTGGCGAAGGCTACGGAAGCGAGGCCTCCGACGATGCCGAGGACGGCGTAGGCGATGAGTTCAGTGGGACGCTTGAAGGTAGTGACGGGAATGCGGAAGAGCGGCTCACTGCCGAGAAACCAGCGCACGATCACGACGCTGGAAACGGCTGAGAGAACGACGGAGCCGAGGATGCCGGCGCTCCAGCGTCCGATGACCTCTTCGATGACGAAGAGGACGGCGGAGATGGGAGCGTTGAAGGCGGCGGCGAGGCCAGCGGCGGCCCCGACCGGGGCCATGAGGCGGAGTTTTTCGCGGGAGATCTGGAGTTGACGCCCTAAAGCGGAGGCGATGCCGGCTCCGATCTGAAGAGAGGGATCTTCCGGACCAAGGGATTGGCCGGAGCCTATGGCGAGCGCGGAGCAGATGAACTTTCCGATGGCGGTACGAAACGGAATGAATCCGTTGTAGATGTAGAGCGCGGCCTTGGTCTGATTTACGCCACTGCCACGGATGGCGGGGAATACTTTCATCACGAGTGCGGCCACGACCAGGCCCGCGATCGAGGGAACCGCAAACAGGCGCCACCCGTGGGTTTGCGGAAGCGGACCGAGCAGGGCGAGGTGCATCCAGTCAATAGCGAGGCGGAAGCAGACTACGGCGAGGCCGGAAAAGATTCCAATGAAGACAGAGAGGATGAGGAAGAAAACTTCCTCGTTGAAGACACCTTCGAGAGTGGAAAACAAGCGGCGCGAGGTGTTGGACCGGAGCGGCGGCGCAGCCGGAGGATTGTTCGCGGAGGGGGGATTGCTCATTGGCTGGCGACCTCGCGTTTTTGGGAGATGAGGAGCAGGGCGAGGTCAAGGCCCTGCGGCTGGCCGCAAGTCACGGCAGTCTGCTGTTCGATTTGGAAGACTACGTCCATGATGGTGTCGGGGAGGTCGGTTTCCGCGGGGGAGCGGAGACGGGCTAGATCTGGCTTGGCGGCGGTCCAGCGCGATTGCAGGCTGGAAAGCGGGGATGAGGTGGAAGGTGCAGTAGTTTTGAGGTCGACGCCGGTCCGCTGGGCACACTCGGTGAGGCGGTTCTCGGCCTGCTCGAAGGCGGCTACGATGCGGCGGTTGCGCTCGGCGTCAGAGATGTGACGGCGGAAGGGATTAACGCGGAGGACGAGGTCGGTTAATGCCAGAAGCTGGCGAGAGTTGGCATCCAGCGGATTCGCATTGACAGCAGCACGCAAATAGGGCTGGGCGGCGGCGTAGTTGCCGGAGCGGTATGCGGCTTCGCCGGCTCCAGCCAGAGCATCGGAGTCTGCGGGATTGAGACGGAGAACATCTTCGTATTGGGCGAGCGCGCCTGCGTTGTCCTGAGCTTGCGCGAAAAGGCGTGCGGCCTGGAGACGTGCGGCGGGATCGGCCGGCAAGGCCGTGGCGAGCGCCATGAGTTCGGATTCGGCCTTATCATGGGCGCCTTTCTTGAGCAAGAACTGGATGAGTTCGATGCGTGCTTTGCTGCGATTGGAGTCGGGGTCAGAGTTCCAGACTCCGTACATGGCGTTGTGGTAGTAACGAGTGGCGTCTTCGATGGAACCGCGGTGTGCGGCAACGCGGGCGAGAGCTAGATTGACAGCGGCATCCTGAGGAGTGCGCTGCCAGAGAGCCAGGAGGTAGGATTCGGCTTCGTCGAGAAGGCGGGGGTCGTTGCTGTCGCGCAGGGCGCGGGCCAGGCTGAGCTGGTACTGCGAGTTCGCGGGATCACAGGTAAGGGCGGCACGGAACGCGGCGATGGCGTCGTCGTAGCGGGCGGCGCTGGTGTCGGTGAGACCCTGCTGGTAGAGCCTGCGGCCGCGGGACTGCTGGTTCGCGTTGAAGCGGGCGACGAGATGGCTGACGGCGGCGAATCCAGTAGCGGCGGCGACAGTGAGAACTAAAAGTATGACAGGCGCGGAGCGCGGGATCAGTCTTGGCAACCTCCAGGACATATCTCGTATCACGATATCATTTGCGGGCTTAGAGCGGCGCAGTCAGCACAAAATTGAGCCTGCTGTGTTCCCGTTCAGGTAAGATACTCCGTCTGCCGGGACTGCCGAAGAATGAATCGCGAATATCAAAAGGGATACAGCCAGGAACTGAACCGGGAGATGGAGGCTCTGGTTTTCGGTTATGCCGGGACGCCGTTACTGGTGTTTCCGACCTCCATGGGGAAGTTTTTTGAATATGAAGACCGGGGGATGATTGGCGTTTTGGCGCCGAAGATTGAGCGCGGCGACTTGCAGGTGTTTTGCCCGGACGGCATCGATACCGAGAGTTGGTACAACAAGGGTGTGCACCCTAAGGTTCGGGTGCTGCGGCATTTGCAGTATGAACGCTACATTCTTCATGAATTCGTACCGTTTATGCGGTGGAAGAATCAGACGCCGCGGCTGGCGGTGACCGGGTGCAGCTTTGGGGCTTATCACGCGGTTAATTTTGCTTTCAAGCATCCCGATGTGGTGACGCACTGCGTCAGCATGAGCGGGTCGTTCGATATCCATCAATTTCTGGATGGGTATTACGATGACGACTGCTACTTCAATTGTCCACCGGACTATTTGCCTAATCAGAATGATGACTGGTTCTTGAGCCGCTACCGGCAGATGAAGATTGTGTTGGGGTCGGCGGACTGGGATATTTGTCTGGATGCCAACGTGAAGCTCTCGGCGATTCTGAATGCTAAGGCGGTGCCGCACTGGCTGGATGTTTATGGAGATAATTCGAAGCATGACTGGCCGCTTTGGCAGAGGATGGCGGGGAAGTATTTTTAGGGCCGGCATCGGGGCTCGAGAAGACGGCAGGGGTCTTTCGACTGCGTGACTGCTTCGCTTCGCGAAACTGTCACTCCGCTCAGGATGACAAATTAGGAATGGAGATTATGTCGTGAAGAAGATTGGGATTTTGTTTGGGATGGAGAATACGTTTCCGCCGGCGGTAGTGGAGAAGATCAACTCGCTCGGAGTCGAGGGGGTTTCGGCGGAGTTTGTGAAGATTGGCGGGATTCGGATGGATGAGCCTAAGAAGTATGACGTGATCATCGACCGCATCTCCCAGGATATTCCTTTTTACCGGGCTTATTTGAAGAACGCCGCGTTGCACGGGACGATTGTGGTGAACAATCCGTTCTGGTGGACGGCGGATGACAAGTTTTTTAATTATGCGCTGGCGCACAAGCTGGGCGTGGCGATTCCGCCTACGGTGATTCTGCCGCATAACAAGCATCCCGAAGGAACCACCGACAAGTCGATGCGGAACTTAATGTATCCCTTGAACTGGCAGGAGCTGTTTGATTACGTTGGCTTCCCTGCTTTCTTGAAGCCTTATTCGGGGGGTGGGTGGAAGCATGTTTATCACGTGCATTCGCCTGAGGAATTGTTCGAGCGTTACAACCAGACGGGCGATCTGTGCATGACGCTGCAGCATGGCGTGGTGTTTGAAGAGTATTACCGCTGCTATGTGGTGGGGCAGGAAAAAGTTCACATTATGAAGTACGACCCGCGGGCGCCGCATCATGAGCGGTATGTGAAGGGGAATCCGCCACCGTCGTCAGAAGCTTTAAGGGGTAGGATCGAAAAGGACGCGCTTACTTTGTGCCGCGTGCTGGGGTATGACTTGAACACCGTGGAGTTTGCGGTGGAGGGTGGAGTCCCTTACGCGATTGATTTTCTGAATCCGGCGCCGGATGCCGAGATTACGTCCGTGGGTCAGCAGAATTTTGACTGGATTGTGAATGCCGTGGCCGAGATGGCGGTGAAGATGGCGTTGAGCGGGGAGAATCCGGCGAAGGAATTGCGGTGGGCTGGGTTTCTGAATGGGCCGTCGAAAAAAGCTCGCAAGGCTGAACCGGGGTGGGTGGCGGAGCGGAAGCGGGGCAAGGCGGCTAAGTAGTTCAGGACGGTCGTTACTGTTGTTTTAGTGATCTCGCAGCTTCATTCTTCTCATTCGTTATACTGTTTAAGCGTTCTTATGCCAGTCAGCGCAGAGGCGCTGCAGGCGCACAGCAGGTTCCTCGCTCTGCTCGGAATGACAAAGTTTTTAGAGCTTATGCCTCCTACTTTCACTATCGGGATTGAAGAGGAATATCAGACTATCGATCCCGAGACTCGGGATCTGCGGTCGCATATTCAGGCGGAGTTGCTGGAAAAGGGCCAGCTGATCCTGCAGGAGCGGGTGAAGGCGGAGATGCACCAGTCCGTGGTCGAGGTAGGGACTGGGGTTTGCAAGAACATCAAGGAAGCCAAAGCGGAAGTGAAGATGCTGCGGCGGGATATTGTGCGCCTGGCCAAGGAGAACGGGCTGCGGCTGGCTTCGGTGGCGACGCATCCGTTTGCCGATTGGCGGGTGCAGGAGATTTATCCCGACGACCGATACAAACATATTGTCGAGGACATGCAACTGGTGGCACGGGCGAACCTGATTTTCGGGTTGCACGTGCATATTGGGATTGAGGATCGCGAGACCGCGATCCATATGATGAATCATGCGCGGTATTTTCTGCCGCACCTGCTGGCATTGTCTTCGAATTCGCCGTTCTGGCTGGGGATGAATACAGGACTGAAATCTTACCGATGCAAGGTGTTTGACAAATTTCCGCGGACCAACATTCCAGATTATTTTCCGAGCTGGGGCGAGTACGAGAACTTCATCAAGCTGCTGATCAAGACCAACTGCATCGATAATGCGAAGAGGATCTGGTGGGACATCCGGCCGCATCCTTTCTTTAATACGATTGAGTTCCGAGTGTGCGATATTCCGATGCGGGCGGATGAGACTATCGCGCTGGCGGCGCTGATTCAGGCGACGGTGGCGAAGCTGTACAAGCTGCATACTGCAAATCAGGGGTTCCGGCTGTACCGGCGGGCGCTCATCATGGAGAACAAGTGGCGGGCGGCGCGGTACGGCATGGAAGGGAAGCTGATTGATTTCGGTAAGCAGACAGAGGTGCCGGCCAAGGATTTGATTCTCGAGTACCTGGAATTTGTGGATGACGTGGTCGATGAACTGGACTCACGGGAAGAATTGAGCTACATCCACAAAATGCTGGAAACGGGCAGCGGCGCGGACCGACAGTTACGCGTGTATCAGGACACGGGAGATTTAAAGAAAGTTGTCGATTACATTATTGAGGAGACGGAGGCAGGGCTGGCGGAAAACGAGCCGGCTTCTGTGAGAAAAGTAGGGTAATGAGCATTCCTGCCGATGGAGTCAAAACCCCCGCCCCTTCGACGGCCTCAGGGCAGGCTCTCTCGCGAAGAACGCGAGAAGGATGGGGCACCCGCATCAGCCAGATTTCCTTTGATCCTGAATTCACTCCTGGAGCGCGCAATGCGGTGCAGGTTTGTCTGCGGGTGCAGCCTGAGGAGAAAGTTTGCCTAATCACGGATGAAGTCACGCTGGAGATTGCGGCGTCGATCGCATGCGAACTGGAGAAACTGGGCGCGCCCTACCGAGCGTGGGTGCTGGAGGATCTGGCGGAGCGTCCTTTGAAGGATTTGCCGCGGGAGATTGTTGAGGATTTGGAGACCAGCCAAGTTTCGATCTTTGCGGTGCAGGCACAGAGGGATGAACTGCACTCGCGGATGCAGATGACGGATGTGGTGAACCGGCGGAAGATCCGGCACGCGCACATGGTGAACATCAACCGGCAGATCATGTTGGAAGGCATGCGGGCAGATTTTCAGAAGGTGGACCGGCTGAGCGCCAAGGTGGTGGCGATGGTGCGCAAGGCGCGACGGGTACGGGCGAAGACGGCAGCGGGAACGGATCTGACGGCGGAATTGAATCCGAATTATAAGTGGCTGAAGACCAGTGGGATAATCACTCCGGAAAAGTGGGGGAACCTGCCGGGCGGGGAAATCTTTACGACGCCGGGCGAGGTGAATGGCACGTTCGTGATTGACGGCGTGGTGGGGGATTATTTGTGCGCGAAGTTTGGCAATTTGCGGGAGAAACCGCTGACCGTGCACATGAAAAACAACCGGCTGACCGAGGCGCATTCAGAAAATCGCGAACTGGAAGATGACTTCTGGAAGTACACGCACACGGATGAGAACAGCGACCGCGTGGGCGAGTTTGCCATCGGGACGAACATTGATTTAAAGGAAGTGATCGGGCAGATTCTGCAGGATGAGAAGTATCCCGGAGTGCACATTGCGTTTGGGAATCCTTATGGGGCACATACCGGAGCGGAGTGGGATTCGTCGACCCATATTGATGTAGTGGGGCGTAAGTTTAACATCTGGGTGGACGACGAGCAGATCATGCGGGATGGGAAGTTTTTGGTGGAAGCGTAACGTGGTTGTTCGTGCAGAGAACTCCTTGCGAGGCTGCGGGAGATTATTAGCTTATAAGGGTCCCCTCCGGCTTCGCCCAGGGCAGGGTTTCGACTTCACCAGACGCCCACTCGTGCGCGTCTTTCTCCGCTGAAGATGACAGGGCGTTAGAATGATCCGTCAGCATGATTCCTTCCCTTCGAAAGCCGTTCAACGCCAGATTTACTCCCGACAAATATCAGACATTCCTGCGGCGGATTGATGACGCTTGCGGAACTCATGTGTCGTTTCGGCTAGCGGAGACTCCTTGTTTCTTTCCCAAGGGGTTGCTGGAACGGATGGCTGAGGATGGGAAGGAATTGATCCGGCAATTGGTGGATAGTCCCGAGTACCTGGCGCGGTCGAACGCGTCGATTCCGGCGGATTTCCGGGTTGCGAATGAGCCGGCGCATCCGATGTTTGTGCAGGTGGATTTTGGGCTGGTGCGCGATGCTAGCGGCGAATTGGAGCCCAAGCTGGTGGAGTTGCAGGCCTTCCCCTCCCTTTACGCGTATCAGGTGACGCTGGCGCAGAGTTATATCGACGTGTATGGGCTGAAGGGCATCGGAGGCGGAGAGCGGCTGCAGTTCTTCTTGAGCGGGCTGGATGAGAACTCGTACCGTGAACTCTTGCGGCGGGCGATTGTGGGCGGGCATGATCCAGAGAACGTGATCCTGATGGAGATTCGTCCGCAGGAGCAGAAGACGCTGCCGGATTTTCTGCTGACGGAGAAGATGCTGGGGGTTCGGGCGGTCGATATTGAGGCGATCAAGAAGGACGGGTCGCGGCTTTACTACGAGCGAAACGGAAGACAAGTGCCGATCCGGCGGATTTATAACCGGGCGATTGTGGATGAGTTGCTGCGCAAGCGGGTGAAGCTGAGGTTTGATTGGCGCGACGATCTTGATGTGGAGTGGGCGGGTCATCCGAACTGGTATTTTCGGATCAGCAAGTTCTCCATTCCGTATCTGCGGCATGAGTCGGTGCCGAAGACCTGGTTTCTGGACCGGCTGGAGCGGATTCCTGACGATTTGGAGAACTATGCGCTGAAACCCTTGTATTCGTTCGCCGGGCTGGGCGTGGTGATTGCGCCGAAAAAAGAAGATATCGCAGCGATTCCGGCGGAGAAGCGGGCGGAATACATTCTGCAGGAGCGGCTGCACTTTGAGCCGGTGATTGAGACTCCGTTTGGCGGGACTAAGGCGGAGGTGCGGGTGATGTATGTGTGGGAAGAGGAGTTGAAGGCGGTGCTGACGATTATCCGCATGGGGCGGGGGCTGATGATGGGCGTGGATCACAACAGGAATATCGAGTGGGTGGGAGCTTCGGCGGGGCTGTGGGTGGGGGAGTAGAGCGGCGAGTAGAGATCTTTATGGGGTGGGTGGCGCAGGCGAGTTGAATAGGTCCTTCGCTTCGCTCAGGATGACAAGGCTCGTTTTCCCTAGCCGATTCTCTTTACTATGGTGGTTTGGAGTTCGCGGCCGTTGGGGCGGCGGAGGTAGAGTTTTTTGCCGGAGAGGCGAATGGGGACGGGGTCGCCGGGTTTCCATTCGCCGGGAGTGTAGCCATCGGCAGCGGTGGCGTCGTATTCCCCGGTGTAGACCACGCCCTGGAGGTTGACCACAACGGCACGACGAATGGGGTGCGCGGCGGATTCGCGAAGGATTTCGGCTTCGGCCTGGTACCAGTTTTCGACGTCGCGGCCTGCGAGGGCTCCGCTCTGCTGGTAGAGTTCCGTGGCGCGGCGGCGGATGGCCTCTTGCATTTGAGGAGAGTAGTTCCCAGACATCCGCGTCATATCAGAACCGCCTCGCTATTTCAGGGTTGCTAGCTTCATAGTAGTCGCCGAGGGGCAACCTGGAACCAGAATGCGGACACAAAAGGATAGGCTGGTTGTCAGTTTGGGAACGATAATCATCAAAACGGGCCAGTTGACCGGAGCCGCCGGCGGGCCTAACATTACCGCGTTCGGAGATTGGGTCCTCTCATGATTGGCCAGACGGTATCCCACTATCGCATCCTGGGGAAGCTCGGGGGTGGTGGTATGGGCGTCGTATATGAGGCCGAGGACCTTAAGTTGGGGCGGCACGTCGCCCTGAAGTTCATCCCGGAAACCATGGTGGGCGACCCCAAGTCGCTGGAACGCTTCGGGCGGGAGGCGAGGGCGGCGTCGCTGTTAAATCATCCCAACATCTGCATTATTCATGGCATTGAGGATAACAACGGGCACCCCTTCATTGTGATGGAGAAGCTGGAGGGCGAAAGCCTGAAGCAAGCCATCTCGGGACAGGCGATGCAGACCGAGCGGGTGCTCGACATCAGCATCCAAGTAGCGGACGCGCTGGCGGCGTCGCACGCCAAGGGGATCGTGCACCGGGATATTAAGCCGGCGAACATCTTCCTGTGTCCCACGGGGCAGGTGAAGGTGCTGGATTTCGGGCTGGCCAAGCTGCTGCACAACGTGGGGACCGATAGCGATGGAGCAGCCGGGGCGGCGGCGGACAATTCGCTGACTGCGGTGGGGGTGATTCCGGGGACGGCGGTCTATATGTCGCCGGAGCAGGCGCGGAGCGAGGAAATCGACTTCCGCAGCGACCTGTTTTCGTTTGGCGTGGTGATGTACGAAATGTCGACGGGGAAGAAACCGTTCACAGGCAAGA
>JBAUVZ010000335.1:0-6983 GCA_049583505.1 Candidatus Sulfotelmatobacter sp. | reverse complement strand
TGCTGCTCGAAGACATCAAGCTGAAGAACGAACTGAAGGACAAGCTGAAGTCGGCGGGCGTGAGCTCGATTGAGATTGAGCGTCCGGGCAACAAGCTGCGCATCATCATCAAGACGGCGCGGCCGGGCATTATCATCGGGCGCAAAGGCGCGGAGATCGACAAGCTGAAGGGCGATTTGCAGAAGAAGACGACCCGCGAAGTGTTTGTCGACATCCAGGAAGTGCACAAGCCTGAGCTTGATGCCCAGCTGGTGTCGGAAGCGATTGCTTTGCAACTGGAAAAACGCGTGGGTTTCCGCCGCGCCATGCGCAAGGCTGTGGATTCGGCGCTGCGCTTCGGTTGCAAGGGGATCAAAGTGCGGGTGAGCGGACGGTTGAACGGAAATGAAATCGCGCGCTCAGAATGGTACCTGCAGGGTCGTTTGCCGCTGCACACGCTGCGGGCCGACATCGAGTATGGGTTTTCGGAAGCGAGGACGACCTACGGTGTGATTGGGGTGAAGGTTTGGGTGTACAAGGGCGAGATTCTTCCGACGAAGAAGCGGGAGCAGCAGACGGGCGTGGGAGCGTTTTAGGAAGAGCTGACTTATGTTGATGCCAAAGAAGGTGAAGTACCGCAAGCAACAGCGCGGGCGCATGACAGGCAAAGCCTGGCGCGGCAGCACGCTGGCATTTGGCGACTACGGGCTGAAAGTGCTGGAGCCGGGATGGATTACTGACCGGCAGATTGAAGCCAGCCGCGTGGCTATGACGCGCTTTGTGAAGCGCGGCGGCAAGATTTGGATCCGGGTGTTTCCCGACAAGCCGGTTACGAAGAAGCCGGCCGAAACCCGTATGGGCAAGGGCAAGGGCGCTCCCGATCACTGGGTAGCGGTGGTGCGTCCGGGAAAGATTCTGTTTGAGATGGAAGGGGTCACGATTGTGGATGCGACCGAAGCGATGCGACTGGCGTCACATAAACTGCCGCTGCGCACGGCTTTGGTGAAGCGCGAGACGGCGCATTAAGCATCGGGAATTGGAACTGAATTTATGAAATCCGACAAGATTCGCAACTTAACCGACGCCGAGCTCCAGCACCAGGGGCAGGATCTCGCGGACCAGCTGTTCAAGCTGAAGTTTCAGCTGAACATGGGGCAGACTGAGAGCCTGAAGAAGATTCGCGGGCTGCGCAAGGACATTGCGCGAGTGAAGACAATTTTAGGCGAGCGCACGCGCTCGGCCGCAACGGAGAAACGCTGATGGCGGAAACCGCAAGCAAGAAGTCTGCAACGCCGCCGAGCGAGCAGGTGCAGGGCCGGCGCAAGGAAGTGGTAGGAGAAGTGGTCTCGAACCGGATGGCCAAGACGATTGTGGTGCAGGTAACGCGCAAGAAGGCGCATCCGTTCTACGGGCGGGTGGTGGCGCGCAACAAGAAGTTTTATGCGCACGACGAAAAGAACGAGGCGCATGTGGGCGATGTAGTGCGGCTGGAAGAGACGCGTCCGCTTTCGAAGTTGAAGCGCTGGAAGTTGAAGGACATTGTGCGCAAGACGACGCTGGTGCCGGAGATCGTGCTGGAGCAGGACGTCAAGTAAGGAAGCACGCCGAACGCGCTCTGCTCGCTTCGCTACGGGCGGGCTTCGGTGAGTACGAGATCCTTCGCGAGACAAAAAACGTCTCGCTCAGGATGACAAGGTGGACGGGAGATTGCTATGGCAGTGATGATGAGAAGCATGCTGGAGGTGGCCGACAACTCCGGCGCCCGCAAGCTGCAGATGATTCTGCCGCTTGGCGGATCGACCGGGCTGAATGCCGGCCTCGGCGACATAATCACTGCCTCGGTGAAGGAAGCCGCTCCGGATGGGCAAGTGCAGAAGGGGAAAGTGGTGAAAGCGGTGATCGTGCGGACGCGGAAAGAGCATCGACGGCGCGACGGTACCTACATTCGCTTTGATCAGAACGCCGCGGTGCTGATCAACGATGCGGGCGAGCCGGTGGGGACGCGTGTTTTCGGTCCCGTGGCCCGGGAGCTGCGTGAGAAGAAGTTTTTGAAGATTGTTTCGCTGGCGCCGGAAGTTATCTAAGAATTGGGTAATTTCGCAATTGGGTAATTGGGTAATTTGAAAATCCAAATCGCGTTTAGGGACGTTTAGGGTTTTGAATTTCAAATTACAGAATTGCCAAATTACTAAATTACGAAATCAGGTCTTTAGAGAATGCGAACTGTCAGCACAGTACACAAGCGAGTGGATATCCGCCGCAACGATACCGTGAAGGTGATTACGGGGCGGGACAAGGGCAAGGAAGGACGCGTGCTGCGCGTGTTTCCCGACGACACCAAGATTCTGGTGGAGCACGTGATGATGGTGAAAAAGCACGTGCGGCCGAACCCGCAGCGCAACATCAAGGGCGGCATTGCCGAGCAGGAGAGCCGGATTGCGCTCTCCAACGTGCAACTGGTGTGCCCGACCTGCGGGCCGGTGCGAATCGGGCACGAAGTGCGCGGCGACCGGAAAGTGCGGGTGTGCAAGAAGTGCGGAACAACGCTGGATAAGTAAATTTGGCAATTGAGTAATTTTGTAATTTGAAACCACCCAAGAGAACGGGCGGGTTTTCAATTACTAAATTACCCGATTACAAAATTACTAAATGGTATCGGGAGACGCGATGGCTAAAGACAAGAAATCCTCGAAGGATTCGGGGCAGGAGCAGAAAGCTCCGGAGCAGGCGCGGCATAGCGCGAAGGAGCGGCCGCGGCTGCGCACGCGCTTCGACAAGGAAGTGGCGCCGGCGCTGTTGAAGGAGCTGACGCTCAAGAATGCGATGGCGGTTCCACGGCTGAACAAGATCGTGGTGAACATGGGCATGGGCGAAGCTACGCAGAATTCGAAGGTGATGGATCCCGCGGTGAATGAACTGGGACAGATCACAGGGCAGAAGCCGATCATCACGAAGGCGAAGAAATCGATTGCGGCGTTCAAGGTGCGTGAGGGGCAGGCTATTGGAACCATGGTGACGCTGCGCGGCGACCGCATGTATGAATTTTTCGACCGGCTGGTGAATATTGTTCTGCCGCGGGTGCGCGACTTCAAGGGAGTTTCCACCAAGTCGTTCGATGGACGGGGCAACTACACGCTCGGCTTGCACGACCAGTTGATCTTTCCGGAGATTTCCTATGAGAAGGTCGACAAGCAGAAGGGTATGAATGTCACCATTGTGACTACTGCGGCGAATGACAACCAGGCGCGGACATTGTTGAAGCATCTGGGGATGCCGTTCCGGACGGCATGAAGGTTTCAAAGTTTCAGGGTTCAGAACTAAAGATTCTTTAAGGATTTCATGACTACAGCAAAGCGAGTCAAGGACGCGAAGATCGAAAAGAAGTTTGAGCTGGCGCGGAACAAAGGGGAGAAGAAGCCCAAGTTTTCCGCGCGCCGGCACAACCGCTGCCAGCGTTGCGGACGGCCGCGCGCATATCTGCGCAAGTTCGGGCTGTGCCGCTTGTGCTTCCGCGAGCTTGCGCTGCGCGGGGAGATTCCTGGAGTCGCGAAGTCGTCCTGGTAGTGGGTCGCGAGCGTGCGGGATGAGACTCCCTCGGCAAGCTCGGGACAGGCTCTCCGCGAGACAACAAACGTCTCGCTCAGGTTGACGGCCGTAAGAGGGATGACAGTGGTACGGAAGTTAAGAGGTAAACGAGCCGCCGCAGGTTCTCCGCTGGATGCGGAGCGAACGGGTGGCGAGAGGAGAAGCAAACGATGAGGTTGACCGATCCGGTCGCAGATATGCTGACGAGGGTGCGCAACGCGCTGCAGGCGCGGCACCAGAAGGTGGACGTTCCGGCTTCCAGGCTGAAGGTGGAGATCGCCCGCATCCTGAAGGAAGAAGGCTACATTTCGAATTTCAAAGCCACCGAGGAAGAAGGTCACAAGATTATCCGGATCTATTTGAAATACGGCGCGCACAATGAGGCGGCGATTTCGAACGTGGCGCGTGTGTCGAGCCCCGGCTGCCGGGTCTACGTGCGCCGCAGCGAGATTCCACGGGTGCTGGGGGGCATGGGGATCAACATCCTTACCACGCCACGCGGGGTGATGACCGGACGCCAGGCACGCAAGGAAGGCGTCGGCGGCGAGTTGTTGTGCGAGATCTGGTAGGGCAGCTTCTAGCTACTAGCTCCTAGCTGCTAGCTAATCACGCTGCGAGAAATGAACAGACTGAACTAGAGAGTAAATCACTGATGAAGCGCCTGGCTTGAAGCTAGGAGCTAGAAGCTAGAAGCTCTTATGTCACGAATTGGGAAAAAGCCGATCCCGATCCCCAAAGGGGTGACGGTCAAAATCGAAGGCAATACGGTATTGGTGCAGGGGCCGAAGGGCAAGCTGGACACGGCTCTTCCCTCGGGCATCAAAGTGGAGCAAAAGGACGGGAACATCGTCGCCATACGCGAGAACGATTCGCAGGCTGCTCTGCACGGACTGGCGCGGGCGCTGGTGAACAACGCGGTTGAAGGCGTAACCAAGGGCTGGACGCGCGAACTGGAGATCGTCGGCATCGGCTACCGCGCCGAGATGAAGGGCAAGGGGACGGTGGTTTTCAGCCTGGGTTATTCACATCCCATCGAGTACCCGCTGCCGACCGGCGTCGAGGCGGCGGTCGATCCTAAACAGACGAAGATTTCGCTTACTGGAATCGACAGGCAGCAAGTGGGGCAGGTGGCGGCAGAAATGCGTTCGCTGCGTCCGCCCGATCCGTACAAGAACAAGGGTGTGCGATATGCAGGCGAGAGGTTGAAGAAGAAAGTCGGCAAGACCGGAGCCAAGTAGGCGTAATCGTCAGCACCGGGCAGGGGACAGATTCTATGTTTACGAAGAAATCGAAGAATCAGAAGCGCGGACACATTCACGAGCGCATCCGCAAGAAGATGCAGGGGACGGCGGAACGTCCGCGGCTGAATGTGTACCGTTCGCTGAATCATATTTATGTGCAAGTGATCGACGACCTGAACGGCAAGACGCTGGTCTCTGCGAGTTCGGCCGAGGGCAAAAAGGAAGACCGGCGTACCGGTGGCAACGTGGCGGCTGCGAAGACCGTGGGCAAGACCATCGCGGAACGCGCCAAAGCCAAGGGTGTGAGCAAGGTTGTGTTTGACCGTGGCGGCTACATTTATCACGGGCGGGTGAAGGCGCTGGCTGATGCGGCGCGCGAAGCGGGATTGCAGTTCTAGGGATTTGGGAATTTGGTAATCGGGTAATTTGGTAATTTGAAATCCGGGTAAGGGTTTTGATTGCAAAATTACTAAACTGCAAAGTTACAAAACTACGAAATTAGGTTTAAGAATGCCAACTGTTATCAAGAAGCTCGATGCGAATTCGTTTCAGTTGAAAGACCAGGTGGTAGCGATTAACCGTGTCACCAAAGTGGTGAAAGGCGGCAAGAATCTTTCGTTCGCGGCGCTGGTGGTGGTGGGCGATCCTTCGGCGGCGGTGGTGGGACATGGCGCGGGCAAGGCCAAGGAAGTTCCGCAGGCCATTCGCAAGGCTATCGAAGCGGCGAAGAAGAATCTGATCAAGGTGAACCTGACGCAGACGTCGATTCCACATCTGATCCTCGGGCGCTATGGTTCCGGGCGGGTGCTGCTGAAGCCGGCTCCGGAGGGCACGGGAGTGATTGCCGGGGGTGCGGTGCGCGCGGTGATGACCTCGGTGGGAATCCAGAACGTACTGACGAAGTCGATCGGCACGACCAATCCACATAACGTGATCAAAGCGACTTTCGATGCGCTGCGGCACCTTAAGAGCCGAGAGGGCGTTGCTGCCATGCGCGGGAAGTCGATGCAGGAACTTTAAGAAGTACCGAGTACCGAGTACCTAGTACCGAGATTGAGGAATTAGCGATGACGACGAAGAAACCGAAGGCGGTTGCCGGAAAGATTCACCTCAAGTGGGTGGTTTCGGCCATTTGCGCTCCGGTGAGACAGAAGCTGGTGGTGAAGGGACTGGGATTCACGCGGTTGAACCAGGTGATCGAGCGTCCGGACAATGCGGCGATTCGCGGGATGGTGGCCAAGGTTCCGCATCTGGTCGAGATCTTGAAGTAGGAGCTATCAGCTTTCCGCTATCAGCCCTCGGCGCAAACCGCTGTGGCTGAAAGCTGAGAGCTGATGGCTGAGAGCTTATTTATGAATTTATCGAATATTCGAGCACCGAAGAAGGCGTCGGAAAAGCGCAAGCGGGTGGGGCGCGGCATGGGCTCCGGGATGGGCAAGACGTCCACCCGCGGACACAAAGGGCAGCGTTCGCGCACCGGTATGCGTCTGATCCGCGGGTTTGAAGGCGGCCAGATGCCGCTACACCGGCGCATGCTGAAGCGCGGCTTCACCAATATTTTCCGCAAGGAATTCAACATCGTGAGTCTGGAACGGCTGGTGGCGCTGGACAGGGATCTGCACGCCGCGCCCATCACGCCGGAGGTGTTGCGCAAAGCGGGAGTGATCAAGGCCAAGCTTCCGGTGAAGATTCTGGGCGACGGCGAGTTAACGATTGCGATTACCGTGCACGCGCACAAGTTTTCCAAGTCGGCACAGGAAAAAATCACCAAGGCTGGCGGCAAGGTTGAGGTCTTGCAGTAATGGCTGGAGAGAGCGGAGTATTTCCAATCTGGGGGAAGCTGGCTAACATCTTCCGCATCCCTGACCTGCGCAAGCGGGTCTTGTTTACGCTGGCCATGCTCGCGGTTTATCGGCTGGGCGGTCATCTTCCCACGCCGGGCGTGAACTTTCTCAAGCTGGAAGATTTCTTTAATCAGAACCGGGGGTCGCTGCTTGGTTTCGTCGATCTGTTTTCGGGCGGGAACCTGCGCCGGTTGACTATCTTTGCGTTGGGCATCATGCCGTACATCACGGCATCGATCATCCTGCAACTTCTGACCGTCGTGTATGAGCCGCTGGCGAAGTTGCAAAAGGAAGGCGAGCTGGGACGCAAGAAGATTACGCAGTGGACTCGCTA
>JBAUVZ010000334.1:0-22419 GCA_049583505.1 Candidatus Sulfotelmatobacter sp. | reverse complement strand
GCAACTCGTCTCCACAGGCTGGGCCTCAGGGATAGGAAGGCGCTAAAGCTCGCGGTCCGGAAGCGGCCTTGTGGGTCGATGAAGCGGCTCATGTCCGGCACCTCAAAATCGAGCTCATCGGAGATCACTTTCGTCGCGCCGAATGCAATTCCGTGTGCGCGCGCTGCCATGGCCACGCCGGCCGCTTCCATATCCACGGCCTGTGCTCCATAAGCCTGCGCCAGGCTCGCTTTCTGCCGCACCCCGGCCACCGCCATGGAGGTTACAAGCGTGCTGTGAACCCGTCCGGCAGCGCCATCGACTTCGACGCGGCTGCCGTCGCGTGCATCCACGACAACGGAGGGTGCGAAGACATCGCCTACGCGCAGACCCGCGTCCAGCGCCCCGGCAAACCCCACCGACTGCACGCGTGTGGGGCGGTACAACGCGATCACGGCTTCGGCCGCGCGCCGCGCCGCCTCCGCGCCAATTCCGCCGCACACGACAACCATTTCCTCGCGCTCAAAGAAAACAAATCTGCGACCGTCATATTTTTGCTCAATGCGACTCCAAGTTCTGGTCAGCCCGCTGACTTCGCGCTCGAGCGCAGCCACGATGGCGACTTTAGGCATAGCCGTTAGCCCGGAACCACTCCACTGCCCGACGCAACGCGCCCTCAGCGGCGATTATCTTCCAACCCAGCTCCCGCTCTGCCTTACCCGAACTGGCCCACATCTTTTTCTTTCCCATGCGCACCGTCTCGACGGTTGCCCGCGGCTCGCGCCCCAGCAGGCGGCCCGATACGGTCTGATCCACCGCGCCCGCTGCATAGGCAACTAAGTAAGGCAGCTTCACTTTAGGGGACGGCAAGTTCGCGATTGCACCGAGCTTATCGAGAATCTGCTTCAGCGTCAGGTTCTCTCCGCCCAGAATGTAGCGCTCGCCGGTCTTGCCTTTTTCCAAAGCCGCAACGTGTCCCCGGGCACATTCCCGAACATCCACAAGATTCAATCCCGTCTCCACATACGCGGGAAACTTCCGCTTCAGAAAGTCGACGACGATTCGTCCGGTCGGAGTCGGCTTGATGTCCTGCTCGCCCACTGGAGTAGTCGGATTCACCGTGACCACCCGCATCGCACCCCGGCCCGCTTCCATCGCCACCTGTTCGGCCATGAACTTCGAGCGCTTGTAGTGACCAATCATGTCGGCCAACGAAACCGGAGAATCTTCGTCCGCCGGATGCCCGTTCCCGGTGAAACCCATGGTCGCCACGCTCGACGTGTATACCACACACCGCACTGCATTCTTGCGCGCTGCTTCCAGAATGGCCCGCGTCCCCTCCACATTCGAGCGGTACATCTCAGCTGGATCCGGAACCCAAAGCCGATAGTCGGCAGCCACGTGAAACACAACTTCGCAGCCTGCCATCGCCTTCCCCAGGGATGCCGAATCACGCAGGTCGCCGGTCGCGGTCTCGGCCTTCGTCGTCCCGGAGATCAGGCCTTCCAGGTTCTTCAGGTTGCTGGTCGGGCGCACCAGCAGCCGCAGATCCGCTCCCTGTTCGGCCAAGACGCGAGCCACGTGGGAGCCTAGGAATCCGGTTGCGCCTGTAACGAAAACTTTCAGAGCAGTTCTCAGTTCTCAGTTCTCAGTTCTCAGCCAGAGCCTCAACGCTTGGTGAGCGACACTGAGAACTGGGAACTGAGAACTGAGACCTAGTTTTCGGCCTTCTCCATCACCTTGGCATACGTCGTCAGCGCGAGCAGCGGGAAGTACTGGCGGTAGAGGTGATACTTCAGATAGAACACGCGCGGAAAGCCGGTGCCCGTGAAATATGGTTCATCCCACGACCCGTCTTCCTTCTGCATGCGGAGCAGGTACGCAATCCCGCGGGCCACGGAATCGCTGCGCGTATCGCCCACCGCAAGGATTCCAAGAATGGCCCACGCCGTTTGCGAAGGGGTGCTCGGCCCCACGCCCCGCAGCGTCGGATCGTCATAAGATCCCACGCTCTCGCCCCAGCCGCCGTCCGGGTTCTGCACCATGCGCAGCCACTCCGCAGCCTGCTGGATGCAAGGCTCGTGATTGTGCATGCCAATCGCTTCCAGGCCGCGCAGCACCAGCGCCGTGCCGTAGATGTAGTTCACGCCCCAGCGCCCGAACCAGCTTCCATCCGGTTCTTGTTCGTTGCGGAGAAATTGAATGGCCCGCTTCACGGCGGGGTGGTTCTGGTCGTAGCCGTAGGCGGCCATCATCTCCACGATGCGTCCGGTAATATCCACGGTCGGCGGATCGAGCATGGCGTTGTGATCGGCGAAGGGAATGTATTGGAAAACCATCTTGTCGTTGTCTTTGTCGAACGACGCCCAGCCGCCGTTCTTGCACTGCATCGACAATATCCAGTCGAGCGCCCGCTGCACCGACTCGCGCTGGTAGCGTCCATTGGGATGCTCCACCCGGCTCAGCGCCAGGCAAACCATCGCACTGTCATCCACATCCGGATAAAACTCGTTGTTGAACTCGAAGTACCACCCACCTGGCTTCCCCTTCTTGTTCTTGATCTGCCAGTCGCCGGGAGTCCGCACCTGCTTCTGCAGGATCCAGTCCGCGCACTTTACCATGCGCGGATCATTCGCCGGCACCCCCGCCTCGCCCAGGGCGAACATTGCATACGCCGTATCCCACACCGGAGACATGCAAGGCTGCATGCGGAAGGTTTCGTCTTCTTCGATACCGAGTTTCTCAAACTCATCGAGAGCCCGGATGACCTGGGGATCGTCGAGAGAATATCCCTGACAGCGCAGGGCGATGATGGAATTCATGATCGAGGGATAGATGCCGCCGAGTCCGTCGCTCATCTCAAACCGCTCAAGCATCCATTTCTCTGCCACTTTCAGCGCTACCGAACGCAGCGGACGCACGTGAACTCGCTCAAACCAATGCGTCATGCGGTCCAGGCAGAGGAAGAAGTTGCGCCATGAAACCACCTTCTTCGACCAGTGCAGGTGCATGCGTGATCTCTGCATGCCTCCGACAAACAGCTCTTCGACGCCCATTTCACGCGGAATCTTCTTGAAGGGCTTTTTGGCGTAGCAGATGGAAAGCGGCACCAGGATGGCCCGCGACCAGGACGAAATCTCGTAAATGTTGAACCAGAACCAGTTGGGAAACAGCACAATCTCCGGCGGAATCGCCGGCACGGCATCGTAATCATACTGCCCAAAGAAGCACAGATAGATCTTGGTAAAAGTATTAACCTCGGTGACCCCGCCCAGTTCGTGGATCTTCTTCCGGGCCCGCTGCAACACGGGATGATCCGCCTTGTATCCCGCCAGCTTCAGCCCGAAATACGCCTTCACCGACGCACTGACGTTTGACGGCCCCGCCGCATAAATGCTCCACCCGCCATCCTCATTCTGGTGGCGAATAATCCAGTTGGCAGCTTTTTGGAAGCGCTCCGGGTCGCCGGTCCCCAGCAACGTGTGCAGCAGAATGTAATCCGATTCCAGCGTAGTGTCGGCTTCCAGCTCCCCACACCAATAACCAGCTTCGTGCTGAGCGGAAAAAAGCCGGCGGCGGGCCGCGTCCATGGCAGCGCCCACGCGGCTGGCCAACCCGTCGATCTTGCCAAATCGAAGTTGTGGTGCGGAAGCTATGCTTGAATCGGGGGAGTCTGTATCCATCCGCTTACTGCTCCATTCATCCGTCAATTCGCCCAAAGCGCAATTGAGCTTCAGCCTCTGAGGTTGTAACTCTCGCCTTCCCTCTTCTTATATTTGCTCAGTACAACTGCCAAAATAATCAAGACCACAAGAAGGCTGAGGAACACGAGAATGGCCTCGCCCGTTGTCGGGGTCCACATGAATAACGCAAAGCCGAATGGTGAGCGCCACAGCCCTAGCCTGAGCCACTGAATTCACCTCAACGAATGCCGCCCATACTCCGTTAATCCGCGCTAGCGCTTGCCGGAGCGGCGGCTATGGCCTCGACAATCTCCGGCGGCAGCCCGAAGCGGACGTTTTCCGGCATCACTTCGAGTTCCTGCACGTTGTCGAAACCTTTAGTGGCCAGAAACTTCATGGTTTCCTCCACCAGGCACTCTGGCGCCGATGCTCCAGCCGTCAGCGCGATGGTTTTCACGTCCAGCAACCACGCGGCCTCAATGTCTTTGAAGCTGTCGATGAGATGTGCGTTCGTGCCCAGGTTTCGCGCCACCTCGACCAGACGATTCGAATTTGAACTGTTCTCCGACCCTACCACCAGTAGTAGATCAGATTCCGAGGCCACTTCCTTCACGGCTACCTGGCGGTTTTCCGTGGCATAGCAGATGTCCTGCGCGGCCGGTCCCTTGATGTTGGGGAACTTCTTCTTCAACGCGGCGATAATGTCCTTGGTCTCATCCAGACTAAGCGTCGTCTGGGTCAGATAAGCCACGTGATCCGGATCGGGCACGGTCAGCGACTTCACCTGCTCCGGATTCCCCACCACCTGCGTGACCAGCGGAGCCTCGCCCAACGTTCCAATCACCTCATCGTGGTCGTGGTGCCCAATCAGGATCAGCGAATACCCTTCCTTGGCGAACTTGACCGCTTCGACATGGACCTTGGTCACCAGCGGGCACGTCGCATCGATCACGCGCAGGCCGCGCCTGGCGCTGTGCTCCCGCACCTCGGGCGAAACCCCGTGCGCGCTGTAGATCACGCGCTCGCCGTTTGGGACTTCATCTTCGCTATCCACGAAGATCGCGCCCTTGCCGCGCAACTCGTCCACCACGAAGCTGTTGTGGACGATTTCCTTGCGCACGTAGATGGGAGGCCCAAAGGCCTCGAGCGCGATGCGGACAACATCAATGGCCCGCACCACCCCAGCGCAGAAGCCTCGCGGCTTCAACAAAAGCAAAGTCTTTCCCTGGCTATTTGGCACCATCAAAACTCCCGTTCTTGTGATCTTCCCCAGAGCGAATAAGATGCAAAATCAGGGCCTGGAACCTGTGCGATCAGGGTACACGAACCCCATTTGCGGCGATACTAATAAGTACCGGAAAGTACCCTTCTGGTCAACGTAAGCCAAAGAAACGGCGGGGATTAGCAGTGGGTGGGGATTCCGTGCAGGGAACGGTTTCTTTCCGTGTACTACAGATGCAGAGGCTGGATGATCAAGTTGGCTGGCCCGGCCTATGCATTCGCCTTAATCATCTGCTCCGCATGCTTGCGCGAAGTATCGGTCAGCTTGGCCCCGCTCAGCATGCGTGCTACTTCTTCCGTACGCTCCTCACCTAGGACGGCCCGGATCGTGGTCCGCGTGCGGCCGTTGCGTTCCTTCTTCTCGATTACGTAATGCTGATCGGCAAATGTCGCGATCTGCGGCAGGTGAGTAACGCATAGAACTTGATTGGCGCGGGCCAGAGCCTTCAGCTTCTTCCCAACGGATTCGGCCGCCCGGCCTCCAATGCCGCTATCGATTTCGTCGAACACCATCGTGCGCTGGGTGCCCGATCCTGGGCGTTTCTTGCCAGGAGTTGGATGGGACCCCGCTTCCACGCTCACCTTCAAGGCCAGCATCACCCGGGACAATTCCCCGCCCGACGCGATGTGTTCCAGTTGCCGCATCGGTTCTCCCGGATTCGTCGCAATCATGTAGACGACTTGGTCGATTCCAGTCGCTGCCCAATTCCCTTCTTCCTCGCCAGTCGTCATCTCAATCCGGAACGTCGACTTCATCGCCAGATCATTGATCTCGGCCTCGACCAGCTTCTCCAGTTTCCGCGCCGCTTCCTGGCGACTTTTCGAGAGTGCCCGGGCCGCCCGCAAATAGTCCGTGCCGGCTTTTGCTAGTTCGGCACGCAACTCGCGCAGAATCTCGTCCTTATTCTCGATCTCTAAAAGCTTGCGAGCCACGTCCGCACCGAACGCGATCACGTCCTCGAGCGCTGGACCATACTTGCGCTTCAGCCGGTCGAGCAAAGCCAAACGGTCTTCCACTTCCGCCAGATGTTCCGGTGAGGCATGGATGCCGCCCGCATAGTCCCGCACCGTGGCTCCCACATCTTCCACGCTGATCCGCGCGGTCTCCAGAGCAGCGAGAGCCTCCTGAAACTTTGGCTCATAGCGCACCAATTCTTCAATCTGCTTCTGTGCGGCCCGCATCGAGGAAGATGTGGAACCGTCGCCCTCATACAGCAGATCGAATGCCTGCATGGCAGCGCTGTAAATCTTCTCCGCGTTGGCCAGAACGCGCTTCTCGGTTTCCAGGTGCTCGTCTTCGCCTGGCTGCAGCTTAGCTTCTTCAATCTCCCGTCTCTGAAACATCCACAGATCGACCAGGCGCAACCGATCCTGCTCGCCTTGTTCAAGATCGTGGATGCGCTCGCGAATTCCCTTCCACGCCTCAAATGCAGCCGTCACCGGCGCGACCTGAGTTCCCTCAAATCCATCCAGCAATCCCAACCGCGCTGGAGCGTCGAACGACAGAAGCGATTCGTTTTGGGCATGGATGGTCGCGAGATGCGGCGCCAGTTGCCGCAGCACCGCGACCGTTGCAGCCTGATTGTTCACGAATACGCGACCCTTGCCTCCAGCCGCAATCTCACGACGAACAATCAGGGAGCCGTCTTCCGATTCATCCAGCCCGTTGTGCTCCAGCACTTTCTCAATGGCGTCGCCGGAAGCGCCTTCGCTCTCGAAAACGGCCGACACCATCGAGCGCTCAGCCCCGCTGCGAATCACCTCACTCGAGGCCTTTTCCCCCAGCAGCAGAGCCAGCGCATCGATCAGTATGGATTTTCCCGCGCCGGTTTCTCCCGTCAGCAGGTTCAGTCCGGAAGCGAACTCCACCGCTGCGTTGTCGATCACCGCATAGTTCTCCAGGCGCAATTCAACCAGCACAGGCCGTCCTCGGTCGACGATGTTGAAGTTTTGCGCAGCATAGCACGAAAGGGCAAGAAAGTTTACGGATGGGATACGTGCCGCGAAGTGCGTGCCATGATCATCTATAATCGCCTCAAGGTATCATCCAAACCAAGATGCAATTCCTCCCATACTCTGCACTCTTTATCGGCGGCGAGATTCTCGATATGGTTTCCAGTACCGGAGCCGTCGCCAAGTTCGTTTTGCTCACTTTGCTTGCCTTCAGCCTGATTTCCTGGGCAATCATCCTCACCAAATGGAGCCTGCTGCGCCGCGCACGCTTGCAGAGTGGACGCTTCCTGCGTGCTTTTCGCAAAGCACAACGTCTGCAGGATATTGCCACCGTCGCCGATCAGTTCCGTCCCAGCCCGCTGGTGGGCGTTTTCGAAGGTGGATTCCAGGAATACAAGCGCCAACTCGCCGGGCCGGGCACTTCGCTGCGCAGCCTGACAGCGGTCCAGCGCGGCATGCAGATTGGAGCCTCGGAAGAGATCACGCGCCTCGAGCGCAATGTTCCCTGGCTCGCCATCACTGCCGCTGTCACTCCGTTCATCGGCTTGTTCGGCACGGTCTGGGGCATTATTGACGCTTTCCACGGCCTCGGCACCGCCGGCGGTGCAACGCTGCGCGCCGTTGCCCCTGGCATTTCGGAAGCTCTCATCACCACCGCAGCCGGACTCGCGGCCGCCATCCCTGCCGTCATTGCGTATAACCTGATCGGCAACTCGATTCGGCAGTTTGCAGCTCGCAGCGACGATTTCGCCCTCGAAGTCCTCAACGCCATCGAGAATATTCAGGCGCACGCGGCCGACGGGAGGCGTTGATGGCGTTCACCTCGCCCAACGGCCGCACCCAGACCGCGCTCGCCGACATCAACATTACTCCGCTGGTGGACGTGGTCCTCGTCCTGCTGATTATTTTCATGGTCACCGCACCCGTTCTGCAGTCGGGCATCGAAGTCAGCGTGCCGAAAACCCGCGCGGTCAAGGAAATTACTGAGGAGCGAGTCGTCATCACCATTAACAAGGATCAGCGCGTCTTCCTCGGCAATGATGCCATCAACATCAACCAGATCGCCGCCAAACTGCGCCAGAAGATCCGCGATCCCCGCAACCAGTTCATCTTCGTCCGCGCCGATGAGAACGTGCCCTTCGGCGCCTTTGCCACCGTCATGGACGCGGTAAAGCAATCGGGCATCACGAATGTCAGCATTGTCACTCAGCCTCTGGAACAAAATGGCGCAAAACGCTGAGATATTCTTCGAGCACGACAACTGGGGACGCGCCCTCACCTGGTCCCTAGGGTTTCACATTGCGGTTACCGCCATCATTCTGCTCTACCCGCTGGTTTTCAAGGGATCGCCTGGCGAAGGTTGGGGCTCAGGAGGCGACGGTTCAGCGATCGGCGTCACGCTGGTCAGCACGGTTCCCTTGCCTGCCACGCCAGCACAGACCCAAAACGTACTGGCCAACGAATCCAAGGGCGTCACCAAGTCAGAACCTAAGGTTGAAGAGAAGGCGCCGGACGCGATCGAGATTCAGGGCAAGAATTCCAAAATCAAGCCGAAGAAGCCACCCACCCCGACCAAGGCGAAGCCCGAGCCGGAGCCCCAAGAAGAGACCAACCAGGTCGCCTTCGGCGAAGGCGGCCCCGTTAGCGGCCCTTATGGTAGTTTCGCCGCCGGCGGCGCCAAGGGCGGTTTCGGCATCACCGGCAGCGGCGGCGATTTTGGCACAAGGTACGGCTGGTACGTCCAGATCATTCAGCGGAAGGTCTCGGATAACTGGCTCAAGTACGAAGTCGACCCCCGGATCACCAGCGCGCAGCGCGTCTACATCACCTTCGACGTCGCTCGCGATGGCCATCCCTACAACGTGCAGGTCGAACAGTCCAGCGGAGTGCCTTCGCTCGACGTATCCGCCACTCGTGCACTGCAGCGTATCGATACTTTCGGCCCGCTGCCCCCTGACTACAGCGGCAACAAGATCTCAGTAGAGTATTGGTTTGATTACAGCAAGAAATAAAGTTGCGGACTTACGGGTTGAACACATCCATTAAAGTGATTCCTAAAACATTCCGATCCACAGCATTGGGAAACGCGTTACGGGCATCCATCTGATTATTCCTGAGGTTCGAGATTCGCGACTATGATCAATCGTAACTTGCCAACGAAAACATATCGGAGTACGATACTGTCGTATACGGTATCCTTTTGCCCGGGTTCGCGTAACGGCACCAAACGGATGGACGAAAGACGCAGACAAGCCCCGCACTCCGCCCCCACCGGCGAACGGCTTCTGAGCGCCCTGAGCTTCCTGATTCTGTTCTCCTCATTCCTCGCTTCAACTTCCCTTGCGCAGGATTGGGTTCGCACTGGTTCCGGCCTCGGCGTCGACAAAGTCCGGCTCGCCGTGCCCGACTTCAAGCCCTCCACCAGCGATCCTCAGAACGACGCCCTGCTCAAGAGCTTCAACGACACCTTCTGGAACGACCTGGATAACTCCGGCGTAGTCGAACTTATTTCCAAGAGCTTCTATCCGTTGCAAGTGCCCGGCCAGCCTACGGAAGTCACGTTCGAGCTGTGGAATGCTCCCCCGCCGAATGCTGCCATGCTGGCCTTCGGCAATCTCGGCACGGCCGGCGGCAAAATCACCGTCCAGGGCTGGCTCTATGACGTTAAGAACACCGCTTCGCCGCAAGTTCTAGGTAAGCAATACACCGACGTCGCGACCGACGACGCGGCCCGCGTCATCGCCCACAAGTTCGCCGACGAGATTATCTTCCGGCTGGGCGGCGGCATTCCCGGGATCGCCGAGAGCAAAATCTATTTTGTCAGCGATCGCTCCGGCTCCAAGGAAATCTGGGGGATGGACTACGACGGCTCCAATCAACGCCAACTCACTCACCAGGGCTCGACTTCGCTTTCGCCGCGCATCTCGCCCGACGGTTCCCGCCTGGCCTTTAGTTCCTTGACCAAGTCAGGCTGGGACATTCTGATGTACTCAATGGATCTCAATCGCCTGGTCAGCTTTCCCCGTTTCGGCGGCACCAATCTCTCGCCCGCGTGGTCGCCCGACGGAACCCACCTCGCGCTCTCATCCTCTCGCGGCGGCAATTCCGAGATCTATGTCTGCGATGCTTCCGGCGGCAACCTTCACCGGATAACCACCAACAAGGGACCGGACGTTTCGCCCGTGTGGAATCGCAAGACCGGCGCGCAGATTGCTTTCGTCAGTGGCAGCACCGGTTTGCCTCAGGTCTATACCATTGAGGCCGATGGCACCAACCAGCAGCGCATGACCGATCAGGGTTACGCGGTCTCGCCCAACTGGTCGCCCAATGGTCAGTTTCTCACCCTGGCGTGGATCCGCAAGTATGGTCCCGGTGAGCCCGGCTCCTCCGACATCTATTTGATGGACATCGCCAGCAAACAATGGGTTCAACTCACTCACGATGGCGGGCGCAACGACTTTCCTTCCTGGGCGCCCGACGGCCGCCACATCGTTTTTCAGTCCAGCCGTTCCGGGAAGGAAGAAATCTGGATGATGCTTGCCGACGGCACCAAACTGCATCAGTTAACTTTTACTGGACGCAACACGCAACCAAATTGGAGTTGGAAATAAGACACTTCGTTTGAACTCGAAAACTATTTTCGGGTTCGCAGGAGGATCAAACGTGAGGAAGACCATCATGAAGCAGCAAACTTTGAACACGCTCGCAACCTTAATCGCACTGTGCGCAGTGCTTATGCTCGGCGCTTGCGCGAAAAAAGCAGCTCCGCCCCCGCCGCCCCCACCACCCCCGCCGGCGTCGCCCACCGCGGCGATCTCCGTCAGTCCGGATACGATTCAGACGGGGCAGTCGGCGACCCTTACCTGGCAAACCTCCAATGCCACCGACGTTTCCATCGATGGCATCGGCGCCGTTCAGCCCAACGGATCGCGGCAGGTCACTCCTGCCGATTCCATGACTTATCACCTGGTCGCCAAAGGCTCCGGCGGAACCCAGGAGGCCAGCGCGCGCCTCACCGTCACTCAGCCGCCACCGCCAGCGGCGACTACTCCGTCGCCTACTGATGAAGACTTATTCGGCCACAACGTCAAGGACATTTATTTCGACTACGACAAGTCCGACATTCGCGGCGATCAGTCGGCTTCCATACAATCCGACGTGGCCTTCCTCAATCAGCATCCCAACATCGGCTTTACCATCGAGGGACACTGCGACGACCGCGGCTCAACTGAATACAACCTGGCCCTGGGCGACCAGCGCGCAAGTTCGGTTAAGAATGCCTTGACCACGGGCGGCATCAACGCCAGCCGCATCAAGACCATCAGCTACGGCAAGGAGAAACCATTCTGCCTGGAAGAGAACGAAGCCTGTTGGCAGCAGAACCGCCGCGGCCATTTCGTTTATCAAAAATAGTCGGACGTTTTACCTCTCGGGGGCGGAGCAACCCTCCGCCCCTGACTTTCCGTATTCCCGACCATCTTCCTTACCCACAACGCCGCCAACCCGTCTAAAATAGAATTTCAGGAAACCTCGCCTATGACACTACGACGCTGCTCCATTGTTTTCGCCCTGCTCTCGACGCTTTGGCTGGCCGTCACCCCAGCTTGGGGCGCCAGCAAGGAAATGATTCAACTGCAAACCCAGGTGCAACAACTCCAGGAGCAGATGACTGCCATGCAGCGCAGTTTCGACGAGCGCATGGGCGTCATGAAAAACCTGGTCGAGCAGAATACCGACACGGTCAACAAGGCCGTCGCTGCACTTACGAACCTACAGGCCACGCTGCAGAAGCAGCAGGGAGACTCGTCCACGCACGTTGACCAGCTCAGCGGACAACTCCAGGCCCTCAACGACACGCTCGACGAACTCAAGGCCCGTCTTGCCAAAGTCAGCAAGCAACTCGAGGACATGCAGTCGTCCCAGCAAAGCCTGGCCGCGCAGCAGGCCCAGCAACAGGCGCAGCAGCAGGCTCAGGCACAGGCTCCGCCGCCCGATGTCCTCTACAACAATGCTCTACGCGATTACAACGGCGACAAGAACGATCTTGCCACCCAGGAATTCTCCGATTACATCAAGTTCTATCCCAACACCGATCTAGCCGGGAACTGCTACTTCTATCTCGGCGAAATTCAATTCCGCCAGGGAAAATACCAGCAGGCCGCGCAGAGCTACGACCAGGTTGTGCAGAACTTCCCTACCGGAAACAAGACTGCCTCCGCGCAGTTGAAAAAAGGATTTGCGCTGATCGAACTCGGCAAGCAGGACGACGGCGTGACGGAGCTCCGCCACCTCATCCAGCGCTATCCGAAGTCTAACGAAGCGTTGCAGGCTCGCGAGCGCCTCCGCAAGCTCGGCGTCGCGCCCGCAGGCCGGCCGAGTCAGTAGCTTTCCTCGAGAACAGGAGCACTCATCATGAATAAAATCTCTGACAACGATCCCGATCGCGCCAAGGGCGCTACAGAAATCGAGGAACACGACCACGACGGCAACCTCGGCCTCTCGGAGCAACTCGGTCACCGCGACCAGGACCCGCTCGTCAAAGGCGCCGACACTGATTTCCCCGAGCCCGGAAATAGTCCTGAACACTCTGGGGAAGAAGACAGCAGGTCGGAGGCATTTGTGAAGAAGGCAAAGAAGAACTGATCAGTGGGGCTCTAAATCGTCATCGCCCCAACTTCTTTTTCCACCTCAGCAGTGTCCACCATGACGATCGCGTCCCAAGGACAGCCGTCAAGGAAGCAGCCGTCGGGACCCTTGCTCAGGCACTTCTTGCAGCCGATGCAGAGAATGGGATCGACCGCGATGCGCCCGAAGGGCGTGCTGTCCTCGTCCGCCACCCAGAACATGCAATCTTCTACCGGACAGTATTCCACGCAGGCCGGCGAACCGGCGCATCCGGTGCAGCACTCGGTAATCACGGCCAGTTCCTTCGGCTTCTTCTTCCGAGGCGTAGTAAGGCCTTTGGACCTGGGTTCGGCCTTCATCTCGTCGGGAACCATGCCGACGGCTTTGGTGGCGCCGGGTGCAGGAGGCATGGCGTGATTATAACCCGAATCGTTCCACACGCAGCTGTTACTATCGCGCCTGAAGCCTGCCCAAAATGATACTTCGTTTCAACACTTGTGCAGTCCGCACCATTTCGACGCATCCAATTCTGCTATAGTGGACCCCTGCGAAGGAGCACCCCATGGCAGGAAAAAGTCTCAACCGGGTTCAACTGATCGGTAATCTTGGGAAAGATCCAGAGGTCAAATACACGCCGCAGGGCACGCCCGTGGCTAAGCTGACCATCGCCACCAACGAGCGTTTCAAAGACAAGAGCGGCGAATGGCAAGACCGCACCGAGTGGCACAACGTCGTGCTCTGGCAGCGCCTGGCCGAGATTGCGGGCGAGTATCTGAAGAAGGGCGGCAAAGTCTACATCGAGGGCCGCCTGCAAACCCGCTCCTGGGACGACAAGACCAGCGGCCAGAAGAAGTACATGACCGAAGTGGTCGCCAGCGACCTGATCCTGCTCGGCGGACGCGGCGAAGGCAGCGGTGGCGGAGACTTCAAGGAAAGCTCGCGCGGCGTGTCAGCCGGCGGAGGCAACAATTTCGACCAGCGCACGCCGGAACCCGAACACGCAACTGCCGGATCCGGGCCGATCACGGACGAGGATATTCCCTTCTAAGATCGAACGAAGGTCCAATGACCGAACAACTAGCCGATAAGAAATGCGTCCCCTGCCGCGGCGGCGTGCCTCCGCTCAAGGGCAAGGAACTCGACGCGCTGCACAAGATCGTCCCCAAATGGAGCGTGGTCAACCAGCACCACATCACCCGGGCGTTCACCTTTCCCGATTTCAAGCAGGCGCTCGACTTCGTGAATCGTGCGGGAGCCTTGGCCGAGGAGCAAGGTCACCATCCCGACATTCTGCTCGCGTGGGGCAAGGCCGAGATCACGCTCTGGACGCACAAGATCAACGGCCTCACTGAGAGCGACTTCATCATGGCTGCCAAGATTGACCGGCTGATCGGATAGGCGCCTCAAGGGGCAAAGCCCACTGTAAGTTGTGCCTTGCCGGCCCGGTGATGAAACCAGTTTTAGTCTGGGAGAGAAGCCTCAGTAGTTCGCTCCTTACCCTCCCCCATCGCCAGCGCCCACAACACTGCGGGAATCAGCATAACTAATCCCGTCCAAGTCGCGACCGTGCGAGCGGCGACGCCAGCATCGAGCAAGCGTCCACAAAGGTAAGCGCCCGCGGCGATCGTCAGCATGGAGAAGCCCAGGTCAGCCGAGAAGACGCGGCCGCGGAAGCGGTCGTCGGTATGCAACTGCAACAGTGTGGTGGAAAACACCCAGACCGTTGATCCACCCATGTGCGCGAGCATGGCGCACGCGCTGGCCATCCAAACGGTTCGGCTGCTCCCGAGCGCCCCATATCCAACCGCGATAGTGAGATAACCGAAGAGAATGCCGAGTTGCAGCCTACGGTCGCTGCGGCCCGCCCAGCGCGCCGAGACCAGCAGACCAACCAGCGCTCCCAAGCCGCGTCCGCCGAGCAGGATGCTCATGCCGAGCATTGCTCCGCGCGCGGCATCGACATTGCGCCAATGCACGGCAAACTCATGCGCGCCCATTACAGTGAAGATCACCCAGCTCGGCCCAATCATCAGTTCGCCGGCTTTCGCGAACACCGTTGGAAGCAGCGTGCGATGACTGCGTATGTACCGAATGCCTTCCAGCACGGGAGAAAAATCCACCAGATCGCGCGGACGCAGCCGAGCCGCGGATTCGGCGTGCGGCTCGGCAAAGTGCATTCCTCCGATGAGAGCAGCCGAGGCCAGGAACGATAACGCGTTCAGGATGAACACCGCATCTCGTCCAAAGAAGGCTGCAACCACTCCACCCACCGAGGCACCAATCAACAGGTTCACTGACCAGGTAGCCGAAGACAGCGTGTTGGCGATGAGGACTTCTCCCCTGGCAGCGATGTTGGGAATCACCGAGCTGCGCGCCGGTTCGAAGAACGCGGCCATGATGGTCTCGGCCAGCAGCAGTGGATAGACCAGCCATACCATGGAGCGCGAACGCACCAGCAGCATGGCCAGCACCACACCGAAGCGCACCAGATCGGCGGCAATCATCACGTATTTTCGGCGCAAGCGGTCGTTCACCACTCCCGCCGTGGGCCCGATCAGAGTCTGAGGCAACACTTGGAGTACGAGCGCCAGCGCCACCGAGCCGGCATGCCCGGTCACCTGCAGCAGCAGAGTGTAGATGGAAAGTGTGTAGAACCAGTCGCCAATCTCGCTGACAATCTGCGCCAGCCAGAGCCGGCGGAAATTGCGGTTACCGCGCACCAGCCGCAGGTACGACGCCAACGAGATTGACGGAGCCACGTGCTCTGGTTGGGGTTCCATGCGAAGGGTTAGGGTAACAAAGATCGGGCTTCGGCTCGGGCTTCGGGCTTGACTGGAGTGTGGACGAACTCGGGCGTTGACTTGCGTTTCATCGCCAGCCCAAGATGCACGCGGCGTGCCGCTAACGGAACACGTGCAGATTCGTCCCAAGGACGGAGGAGTTGACTGATGAAACGTTCTTTATTGTTGTCGTTGTGGTTGCGAGTGCTAGCCGTCCTTCTCTTCGCTACGCTGGCGTTCGGACAAAGCGGCGAAGTTGTTCCCAACGAAAATCTGGTAGTCGAAGGCATTCCCAAGATTCCTGCCGCGTTGGCTGACACCGTCGGACGCTACAGCGAGTTTCGCGCGGCATTTTTCGCAAGCTGGCACCCGACAAAACGTGAACTGCTGATCCAGACCCGCTTCGCCGACACGACTCAAGTGCATCAGGTGAAACTTCCAGGCGGAGCGCGCACCCAACTCACGTTCTTTCCCGATCGCGTGGGCGGTGCAACCTACCAGCCGGTGAACGGCGACTCCTTCCTGTTCACGAAAGATGTGGGCGGTGGCGAGTTCTTTCAGGTCTACCGCTATGACCTGGCCACCGGTGATACAACGCTGCTCACTGATGGAAAGTCGCGGAACACAGGTCCACGGTGGTCGTATCAAGGGGACCGCATCGCCTTCGGTTCCACCCGGCGCAGCGGAAACGACGTGGACATCTGGGTCGTAAACCCAACCGACCCCTCCAGTGCGCATATGGTCGCGCAGATGGAAGGAGGCGGATGGGGCGTTTCTGACTGGTCGCCGGACGGCAAGCAGTTGCTGGTGGAGAACTATGTGTCGGCGACGGAAAGCTACCTATGGCTGGTGGACGCGGCTTCGGGCAAGAAGGATTTGTTGACTCCGAAGGCGGGATCAGAGACCGTGGCATACCACAACGCGTGGTTTGCCAAGGATGGCAAAGGCGTCTACTTGACGAGCGATCAGGGCTCGGAATTTCAACGCCTGGTCTACATGGATCTAAGTAGCCGGAAGGTCAGCGTTTTGGCTCCAGCGCTTAACTGGGACGTAGATGAGGTCGATATTTCCAGGGATGGGCGCCGGATTGCTTTCGTAGCGAATGAGGACGGGATCAGCGCGTTGCACGTTCTCGACACCAAGACGAACAAGGAAGTTCCCGTGCCCAAGCTGCCGGTCGGAGTGATCGGCGGCATCGAATGGCGCAACAACAGCCGCGAACTGGCCTTCTCGCTCAGCACCGCAAGTCAACCCTTCGATGCATATTCCGTCGACACGGCTTCGGGCAAGGTCGAGCGCTGGACGTTCAGTGAAACCGGCGGCCTGAATACTTCGGGATTTGCGGAACCGCAGTTGATCCACTGGAAGTCATGGGATGGCCGCTCCATCTCCGGCTTCCTCTATAAACCTCCGGCAAAGTTCGCCGGCACGCACCCGGTGATCATCGACATTCATGGCGGGCCGGAAGGTCAGGTTCGTCCCGATTTTCTCGGCCGCGACAACTACTTTATCAACGAGCTAGGCGTCGCGATGATTTATCCCAACGTGCGCGGCTCGACGGGATATGGCAAGACGTTTCAGACGCTCGACAATGGTTTTCTGCGCGAGGGGTCGTACAAGGACATCAATTCCCTGCTGGATTGGATCCAGACGCAGCCGGATCTGGATGCGGGGAAGGTTATGATCACAGGCGGCAGCTACGGCGGATTCATGACATTGGCTGTGGCCACGAACTATAACGATCGCATTTGCTGCTCGGTGGATGTAGTAGGACCGTCGAATCTGGTCACATTCCTGGAGCACACTTCGGGATACCGTCAGGACCTGCGGCGGGTCGAATATGGCGACGAACGCGATCCTAAGATGCGCGAGTTCCTAGAAAGAATTGCTCCAGCGAACAACGCGAAGAACATCACCAAGCCGCTGTTCGTCATTGCGGGACAGAACGATCCGCGCGTTCCGGCCAGCGAGTCGGCGCAGATGGTGCAAGTCGTGCGGCAGAATGGAACTCCGGTGTGGTGGCTGCTGGGCAAAGACGAAGGCCACGGGTTCGCCAAGAAGAAGAACCGCGACTATCAGTTCTATGCCACGGTAATGTTTGTGAAGGAGTACTTGCTGAAATAGCGGCGACGGTTTTCAGGATTCCGGGCGCAGTTTGCGCTTAAGGTCGTCGGCGATCTGCTTGCCGTGAAAGCGGCCGTTCTCGATGAAGATTTCGTTGGTCCGCGATCCGGCGACGATCACGCCCGCCACATAGATCCCGGGGACGTTGCTCTCAAGCGAAACCGGGTCGCAGACTGGACGACACTGCTCGTCAGACAACTCGATCCCCATGCTGCGCAGAAAGTCATAGTCGGGATGGTAGCCAATCAGGGCCAGCACGAAATCGTTCTTCAGGCGGACGGGTCCGCGCGGCGTGACGATGACCACGTAGTCCACTCCGATTTCCTGCACTGAGCTGTTGAAGTGGGCTTCGATGTCGCCGTTCTTGATCCGGTTCTCGAGGTCGGGCTTGATCCAGTACTTGACGTGGTGGTGCAGTTGCGCGCCGCGATAGACCAGGGTAACGCGCGCGCCATGACGCCACAGATCCAAGGCTGCGATGGCGGCGGAATTCTTGCCGCCGATCACCAGCACATCCGTGTCGTAGTAAGGATGAGCCTCGGCATAGTAGTGAGAGACTTTGGGCAGCTCTTCGCCGGGTAGGCCGAGTTGATTGGCCAAGTCGTAGTATCCGGTCGAGGCGATCACCTTGCGCGTACGGTAGTCGTGGGGCCGGCCGGCGCGGTCCGTGGCTGTGATGCTGAAGTTTCCGTCTTCGCCCATTACCGTTTTGACCCACTCGTACTGGCGAATATCGAGACGGTAATGCTCGGTGACTTTGCGGTAATACTCGAGAGCCTCTTCACGAGTAGGCTTCTGCTGGGCTGTGGTGAACGGGATGTCGCCAATTTCCAGCAACTCGGGCGTGGTAAAGAAAATCATGCCCGCGGGATAGTGAAAAAGCGAATTCACCAGGCAGCCCTTGTCGAGGACGATGACTTTGAGGCCAAGCTTTTGGGCTTCGATGGCACAGGCCAGGCCGGTGGGTCCGGCTCCGATGACCAGGACATCGGTACGCGTGTCGGGATCCGAGCGAGCTTTGGCCTTGGGAAGCGTAGCAACGTCTTCGGCAGTGAAGAAGTCAGGCATGGAACTCGCTGACAGCTTGCGCTCAACCAAGGAACGAGCGCAGGTCAGAAGCCGATGATTTTAGCACGCGGCCACGGCAGACTTCCTACGGCAAAAGGTCGTGTGTGCGGGCACACGGCGGAGCGCCTGGTCCGCGCTATAATTCCCGGTTACTTCATCGCGCTTTAATCAGGACACCTATGTCAGTTTCCGGCGACCGGCCGACTCGTACGCGCATTGAATCCGACAGTATGGGACAGATTGAAGTCCCGGCCAATGTCTATTGGGGGGCGCAGACGCAGCGCTCTCTGCTGCACTTCAACATTGGGCGTGACACCATGCCGCCGGAGTTGATCCGCGCGTTCGGCACGCTGAAGAAGGCATGCGCGCTGGTAAATCAGGATCTGGGCAAGCTGCCGGCAGACAAGGCGAAGCTGATTGTGCAGGCTGCCGACGAAGTGATTGCGGGCAAGCTGAACGACCAGTTCCCTCTGCGCGTCTGGCAGACAGGCAGCGGCACGCAGACGAACATGAACGTGAATGAGGTCATCTCGAACCGTGCCATTGAAATCGCAGGCGGCGAGATGGGATCGAAGAAGCCTATTCATCCTAATGATGATGTGAATATGTCGCAGTCGTCGAACGACACCTTCCCCGCCGCAATGCACATCGCGGGTGCGGAGCGGGTGAAGAATGCGCTCATCCCGGCGATCAGGAACGTGCATGACGCGATCACAGCCAAAGCGCGGGAATTCCATGACGTAGTAAAGATTGGGCGCACTCACTTGCAGGATGCTGTGCCTCTGACGTTCGGGCAGGAGTTCGGTGGCTGGGCCAGTCTGCTCGAGCGTGACATTAAGCGACTGGAGCAGGTGCTGGAGGGACTCTACGATCTCGCCATCGGTGGAACCGCGGTGGGCACGGGACTGAACACTCATCCTGAGTTCGCGGAACGTGCTGCGAAGAAGATTGCCGAACTGACGGGACTTCCCTTCCGCTCTCATGGCAACAAGTTCGCCGCGCTTTCGGCGCATGATGAGATCGTCTACGCGCAGGGGGCGATGGAAACGCTGGCCGCTTCGCTGATGAAGATTTCCAATGACATCCGCTGGCTGGCTTCCGGGCCGCGTTGTGGACTGGGCGAGATATCCATTCCTGAGAACGAACCTGGGTCGTCGATTATGCCGGGCAAGGTGAATCCCACGCAATGTGAAGCTATGACCATGGTCTGCGTGCAGGTTCATGGCGCGACCGCCGCGGTGGGATTCGCCGGCTCGCAGGGTAACTTCGAACTTAACGTGTATAAGCCGGTGATCATCTACAACTTCCTGCACTCGGTCACGCTGGTCGCTGACGCTTGCCATGGATATGTTGAGTACATGATCAAGGGCATCGAGGTCGATCGCGCGAAGGTTGATTGGTACGTAAAGAATTCGCTGATGCTGGTGACGGCGCTGGCGCCGAAAGTGGGATACGACAAGGCTGCCAAGATCGCCCACACGGCGCTCGTGGAACACAGCAGCCTGCGCGAGGCGGCGGTGAAGCTGGGTTATCTTACCGGCGAGGAGTTTGACCAGTGGGTTAAGCCGGAGAAGATGACACGACCATAACTGATTTCGTCGCGAAAATAGAGTTTGGAGCGTCGTTGCCGCAGGCGTTGATCGCCTGTTCCTGAGGCGAAAATCGGGTACCCCTCCCCCACCCCCCTCATCTTTGGAATCATGGGGTTAAGCATGGTTTGGCCTGCAAAATCCAGATGTCAAAGAGCTTAGATACTAAAATCTTTGAAACAAAGGACTTCTCGCGCAACCTATTGGCTTGTGCCAACCGTCGTTGCCTCGACCATCTTCGCTGATGGGATGGGCTGTGGACAAGGTTAGATGTCACAATGGCTTGTGGAAATTTTCTTGAGGCTTGCTTTTTGAAATGTTGCCGATGTGAAGTGTACTGAGGGAATAGACCCCACATATGGAAATCGTTCAAATCGTGCTGGATAAGAAGCTGTTACAGGCCGCCGACCAAGCCGCGAAGCGCACTAAGCGAAACCGTTCCGCTTTGGTGCGTGATGCTTTGCGGGAACATCTCCGGCGGTTGGAACTGCGGGCCAGTGAAGAGCGCGACCGCCAGGGCTACTCGCGACAGTCGCGGGCCGACGCGGAAGCGCGGGCTTGGGAATCGGAGGCTGCGTGGCCGGAAGAATAGCCCGAGGTCAGGTCGTGCTGAGTGAGAACGGCATGAAGTCCCCGTGCGCGGTGAACCTGCACAATGCAGTTACGGTGTCGCAGCAGCGCCTGGGGAAACGTGTGGCCCAGCTTAGTTCCGCACGGATGAATGAGGTGTGTGCTGCCCTGCGCTTCTCGCTGGGGTGTGATGCAGGGTAGTTGAAGGCAACCAACTGCCCACCCACGCCAGAACCGGGCTTGGGTTGGCCACCCGCCCGCACTTCGACGTGGAGGTTCGCCTTACCAACTTCCGGCTATCTTGTAGTGGTTGCGCATTGGTTCGTGTGTGATAGGCATTCTGTAGCTCACCCAAATACCATCGCCTTTCCGTTCACCGTAGTACTTGCCGGGAGCGATGGTTGAGCACCCTGTTCGGCGTTCATAACAATCCAACAGTGCATGCTCGCCGTGGACAATAACGTATATGGTCGAACTGTCCGTGTGGGTTCTCCTCCCTGTAGCGCTGTTTGCGGCGGCGTCCACGACTCCGGGACCCTCGCCGCGGACATCTACGGATTGCGTTAGGTTTTTCGTGTCCACTATCTCGACCATTACAGCTGTCTTAATGGCGCGGCACAGGTCTTTCAGAGTGTGACTTAGAGACTCGTTTGTCACGGCGCTGAATGTGTTGTCGTCACGGTCAAATAGGGTAAGGTAGAATTCATTAACGTGCTGGATATCGAGACCCGTACGTGTTGTCTTTTTGATGGCCTCTAGTGAATAGTCGGCCTTGGAGGGGTCATTCGCAATGGTGACGTTAGGGCATTCTTTCTGCAGTCTCTTCACTATGTCGTCGGCGGCAACATTCGATTTGTCGGTTAGCGTAATAGTCTTGGGAGCGTCTTGAGCCGACAGCAGAATGGCGCACAGTAGGACCAGACAGCCAAACGACTTCGATGGCAACATAGGAAGGCTCCGCCTTCGGTTGAGCAGTTTATTGAAAAGTGGCTGGCATCGCAAGGCAACCTCCTTCCTACATCACGTTAAGGATGGTGCGCCCGGCGGGAGTCGGGTGCCGTCCCCTACGGGACTCGGTTCGGTTTGACTTTGTTTTCCCCGCACTTGTGTGCGGGGCTAGTGAATGCCGTCGCTTCGCGACTCGACGCGGATCAGGGGCTGAGTTTTCGATGGAAATCCCCACTCAAGCCAAAAGACGGCTTGAGTGGGCCACCCGTCCGAGCGGCTAAAGCCGCTTGGTTCTTGGGGCGTTTGTATCGCAGCGGTGAACCGCTGCGCCACCCAAAACCTGAACCGCCCACGAAAACTCGTGCCGCCGTCCCTTAGGCCGCTTGTTCGTGGATGTCGGACTCTGGGCGGCCGAGGAGATGCTTGCGGAGTTGTTCGAGTTGTGCGGTTGCCTCCTTGATCTGCTGGGCGCAGGCGTAGCCGAGTGGGGGCAGGAATCCGTCGTATTTTTCGAGCAAGAGGCGGGCATTCTCTTCGATGACTGCAATCTGAGCGCGAGTCTGGTCGGCGGCGGAAGACATTAGCCTGACTAGTTTCTCCAGTTGCGAATCGCGCTCGGCTAATGCTTGCCGGTTTTGTGCGGCTTGCTGTTCGAGGGCACGCTCGTGGAAGCGGATGAGCAGAAAGAGGCCTGCGGTTAGCACGAGCAAACACAAATTGGCGGCAATGGTTTGCGACATGGCTTGGCTGGAGTTGGCGTCCCTCTGTTGTTCCAGCGCGGCGAAGCGGCTGTTTTCCAGGGAGGACAAGGAGGAGACG
>JBAUVZ010000333.1:0-54271 GCA_049583505.1 Candidatus Sulfotelmatobacter sp. | reverse complement strand
CCCGCAGCAAGACGGCGGTGGCGGAGGTCGAATACTCCTGTGATCCTCTCAATCCTGGAGACACGGCAATTCCTTTCGCCGAAAAGCCGATGGTGTCATTTCACCCGCCGCTCCGTTTTGACCGCTTCCTGCCCACCGGCAGCAAGGTTTCCGGGCGCATCGTGATGGCCAAAGATTTTGACTCAGAGCTCGGGACGGGTCAGAAGGTTTACTTCAACGTGGGAGCGAACCAGGGCGTGAAGGTCGGCGACTACTTCCGCGCCGTACGAAACTATCAGGCGACCCTGGAGGATCCGGTAGATTCGCTTTCGTTCCGGGCTTCGGTCAGTGAAGACACGCAGAAGAAGCAGCCCTCCTTCGATCCAGGCCTGTGGGAAAAGGGCAACGGCCCGGTGATTCACGTGAAGGACCTGCCGCGACGGGCGGTAGGCGAGATCGTCGTCATCGGGACCACGCCCACCACGGCAACCGGAATGATCGTGTTTGCCATGGAAGACTTGCACGCCGGCGACGGCGTGGAGTTGGACGACCAGGCGCAACAGCAGTAACTCTCGCAAGTAGCACAGAACAGAGTTGAGCCGGGGACGGGCAACCGTCCCCGGTTTTATGTTTGGAGGCGAATCGTCACGGGCCGTTTTTGTCGCGGAAGATTTCGGCAGTGAAGGCCTCGATGGTCGCGCCTTTTTGCCATGCGTCCAGGGGCAATCCGGCTTTGCGGCAGGTTTGTTCCAGAAAGCATGTGCGGTCCCAGCCGTGTTCGAGGGGGACTTGGGGGAGCAGCAGGCCGCGGCGGCCGTGCCAGCTGATGACCAGACCATGGCGGCCGACTTCGATTTCTTCCACCCGAATCGGGTGCGCTGGCGAGAGAATACTTAACTCAATTTCGAGATTGGGATTTTCTTCTGAGGTGACTGGCGGGAAGCGGTTGTCGTTAAAGGCGGCGGCGCGGGCGGTTTCCGCCACAGCCCGGTAGACCGGGCAGGTGGGCAGAACATAGCCGACGCAGCCGCGCAATTCTCCGCGCAGGTGGAGCGACGTGAAAGCGCCGCGGAGTTCGGCAAGGTGAGCAGTGGGAGGATCCAGAGAAATCTCGCGCTGCTGCAACGCGAATGAAATGGAGTCATGAGCCAGGCGAAGCAGTTGATTGCGTTCCTCGCGGGAGAATTCCTGGCCGGTAGCCACTGCCGAGGACGAATTATGTTGTAGGGGCGACATCGGCATCTGCCGGCCGCGGGGCCGGTTGCGGCTTTCGGCGACGGCTCAGAATGAAAGCGCGGCGACGGCGCTTGGACACGCGCTGGTCAATCTTCGACCAGAATGCGGCGAAGTAATCGACGCCCGAGACCAGCGAAACGCAGACCACGAACCAGATTGAGACGTAGGCGATCCAGTGCACCGGGAAGACGAAGTTTCCGTAAACCGGCCACTCCTTCCAGCGGTGGTCGAGAATAACCGCGACCACGGAAACGATCTGCACTACCATCTTGAATTTGCCCAGTTCACTGGCTTCAATGGTGAAACCCTCGGACGCAGCGATGGAGCGGAGGCCGCTTACCAGGAACTCGCGGCCAATGATGATCACCGCGATCCAGGCCGGAACCAGGCTGGGATTGAACTGCACCAGAGTGACGAAGGCCGCGGCGATCAGAAGTTTGTCGGCCATGGGATCGAGCAGGATGCCAATGGTCGTAATCTGGCCGCGCCTGCGAGCCAGGTAGCCGTCAATGCCGTCGGTCATGGAGGCGGCGATGAACACGGCGGAGGCAAGCAACTCTTTAACGCCGTTTTGGCTGCTGAAATGATTAGAAGACAAGAGCCAGATCAGCAGAGGAATGCTGCAGATGCGGATCAGCGTGATGGAATTAGGCAGGTTCACCGCGGCTCAGCAACGTTTCCGGAAGGTTGCCCGGGAGACAGCTAGATTATCCTCCACGGTGGGAGGGAACGCAATCATAGGAATGCACAGTTGGGACACCCTTGTCCCGCGATGCTTTCCGGCTGAAATCCGCGTCTCGGTTATTTCGGTGCGGCTGGAGCCATCGCAGCCCGCTTCGGTTGCTTGGCGATAATCTGGTCTTTAATTTTGTCGTAGGTGGCTTGGGGGATGATCTTTTTGTGCACGAGATCCAGTTTCGTGCGATAGGGACGTCCTGCGATGATTTTCTGCGAGTAGGCGTCGCCGATGCCGGGCAGAGCTTTGAGCTGATCGGCAGTCGCGGTGTTGATATCGAGCTTGTCGGCGGCTGCGGCGTTCGCCATCTGAGCCGGCGACGCCATGGACTCAGGCTTTGAGCCCGGTTCCTGACCTGCAACAACGTTGGTTGCCAACGAGACGGCGAACAGCAGTGCGAGAACGCTTACCGTAAGAGTTTTGCAAATCGATTTCATAAATGCTCCTTACGCGTAAATTCCCCGCTGGCGGATGGTGTAGGCCACGCGATCAATGGCCAGCATGTAGGCTGCAATGCGATTGTTCACCTTGTGCGTCTCCGCGTAACGGACCACATCCCCAAAGGAGGAGATCATGATCTCTTCCAATTGCTCGTTGACCACGGACTCTTTCCAGAAGTAGCCTTGGCGATCCTGCACCCACTCGAAATAGGAAGTCGTCACGCCACCGGCGTTGGCCAGAATGTCTGGGATCACGAAGACTCCCTTGTCTGTTAAGACATCGTCGGCGGCTGACGTAGTGGGGCCGTTTGCGCCTTCGGCCAGGATGCGGCATTTCACGCGATCGACGTTACGCGACGTGATGACATTCTCCGTCGCGGCGGGAATCAGGATCTCGCAATCTGTCGTGAGCAAGTCTGCGGCATCGTACGCTTCCGCCCCGGGGAAGCCATGTACTGTTCCGTTTTTCTGGCGGAATTCGACCAGACCGTTCAAGTCGATTCCGTTCTTGTTGTAAAGGCCGCCACCCACTTCAGCGATGCCCACGACTTTATATCCGGCCTGATGCATGAGGTGCGCGGCGTTCGAGCCCACATTGCCGAAGCCCTGCACAATCACGCGGCTGCTCTCGCGCGACAGCCCGAGCTTCTTGATAGCTTCGTCGCACACTACCATCACGCCGCGGCCGGTAGCCTCGCGGCGTCCGCGGGAGCCGCCGATGTTGATGGGCTTTCCCGTCACGACCGCCGTGACCGTTTGCCGCATGTGCATGGAGTAAGTGTCCATCATCCACGCCATGATCTGCTCATTGGTGTTGACGTCGGGAGCGGGCACGTCTTTTTCCGGTCCGATGAATTCGATCAGCTCCGAGGTGTAGCGCCGCGTCATGCGCTCAATCTCGCCCATGGACATCTTATGCGGATCGCAGATCACACCGCCCTTAGCCCCACCGAAAGGAATGTTGACCACGGCGCACTTCCAGGTCATCCAGCTGGCAAGAGCGCGCACTTCGTCGAGCGTAACGTCGGGCGCATAGCGGATGCCGCCCTTGGCCGGGCCCCGCGCAATCGAGTGTTGCACGCGAAATCCGGTGAAGACTTCGAGGTGCCCGTCATCCATCTGGACCGGGATGTAGACCGTCAGTTCGCGGTTGGGATAGCGTAGAACCCGCCACAAGCCGTCGTCGAGATTGAGCTTCTGGGCAGCCAGGTCAAAACGCGCCCGCTGCGACTCCCATGGATTGCTTTCCTTGTCGACATGTGGTGGGGCAGTCATCGTGGTCATAAAAGTATTCTCCGGGATGATCGCGATTCGAGGTATTGGCCGGGCGCCGGGACGAGTTCCCGGAGTGAACGGGCAAACGTTCAGAGTATATGAGCGGGGACGGCAGGGAAGCAAGGCAAAGGCTGGCAGCCGGCCGTCTCCTTGACGGCACCACTACCACCGAATACTATCAATCGGCTGATATGAATCCGGACCCCCCTCATTGGCCAGTCACTCCTACATTACAGAATTCTGCGCAAGCTGGGCTCCGGGGGCATGGGTGTGGTGTACGAAGCCCAAGACTCCCAACTTGGGCGCCGCGTGGCCCTGAAGTTTCTTCCTGCGGAGATGGCCCAGGACAGCCAGTTGCTGGAGCGCTTCCAGCGTGAGGCGCGCGCCGGGAACCGCCTGCGCATCAATGCCCAATTAGTGGATACGCACACCGATTTTCCGCTGTGGTCGGATCGCTTCGACCGTGAGATGAAGGATGTTTTCGAAGTCCAGGATGAAATGGCTCGCAGAATCGCTGACGCTCTGCGCGTGACGCTTTCTCCCGAGGAGCTTGAAGCCTTGGCCATCAAGCCAACGGAAAGTCTGCAGGCCTATGACCTCTATCTACGCGGTAAGCGCTACGCCCGGCGGCAAACCCGTCGGGATCTCGAGTTCGCTCTCCAGATGTTCGAAAACGCGGTGGCGATTGATCCCAGCTTCGCCCTCGCTTACGCCGCAAGTGCCAACGCCTGCGCCATGTTCTATTGGACCTTCAGCCGCGATCAAGCGTGGGTGGAACGGGCGCGCGAAGCCTCGGGCAAGGCTGTTGCCCTGCGCTGGGACCTGCCCGAAGTGCAGGTCAGCCAGGCCTGGGTGCTGTATGCGGCCTCATTGCATGATGAAGCCGTGCGCATGTTGAAGAAGGCGATCGAACGCAAGCGCGACTGCGAGGGCGCCCATTACCTGCTTTGCCGCGCCCTGTTCGCTACCGGACGCTACCAGGAAGTTGTGGACATTGCCGAGGCCGCCATTGAAGCCAGCGGTGAGGACTACAACGTTTATGTGCCCATCCTGAATTGTCTTGGCGCCCTGGGAAAACAGGAGGCGGCGCGCAACATGCGTCAGCGAAAAATGGCAGCCCTGGAAAACCAATTGAAGCAGGTGCCCGAGGATGCACGGGCTCGAATCTTGCTGGGCTCCGACTATGCATCTCTGGACCGTCCGGACGATGCGCTGCGCGAACTCAACCTGGCGGTTACCTTGCGTGCCAATGAAGCTTCGATTCTCTACAATGCCGCGTGCCTCTACTGCAAACTCAAAAAGAAGGTGGAAGCCCTCGATACCTTGCGCAAGTCCTGGGAAGCGGGTTTCAAGGACGCGGAGTGGGCTCGCCGCGATCCGGACCTCGTTCTTCTACATGACGACCCGGAGTTCGACCGTTTGTACCCGGAAAAACCTGCGCCCCAGCCGTCATCCGGTTCCCACTAATTCGCCGGTCGATAAGGCCCCGAGGCGATGGCCGGTGCCGGGACGGGTCTATCGGCCGACTTTACCCTTGTATATAACATCCTGTTTTGTATATAATCCAGTCATGCCACTGAGTATCCGCAACTCGGAGGTCGAGCGCCTTGCCCGCGCGCTCTCTCGCCTGACGGGTGAAGGCCTGACGCAGACCATCTTGCAAGCTCTGCGCGAGCGTTACCAGCGGGTGCGTGCCTCGCGGAAGCAGGAACAGCTGATGGAGGACCTCACCGCCATCGCCCGCCGGTCCGCGTCTCTTCCTAAACGAGACCGCCGCAGCCCCGACGAAATCATCGGCTACGACGAGCACGGGCTGCCGAAATAATGGTGATCGATACATCCGCGCTGGTGGGCATTCTGCAACAAGAATCCGATGCCGACGGCTTGCTGCGGCGCCTGGCTTCTGCCGGGTCGCGTCGGATATCTGCGGCGACCCTGCTGGAAACAGCAATCGTGCTGGAGGCGAGGTCCGGAGAAAGAGCCGGGGACGATCTGGACCTATTCCTGGCACGCGCCAAAATCGAGGTCGAGCCCGTCACGGATGAGCAGGTGCGAGTGGCGCGCACAGCCTGGCGGCGTTACGGCAAGGGCAGCGGTCACGCCGCGCGGCTGAATTTCGGCGACTGCTTTAGCTATGCCCTTGCCCAAAGCTTGGGAGAGGAATTGCTCTATAAGGGCGCAGACTTTGCGCATACAGATGTTGCGCACCATGCGGCGGGCACACCCTGAATTTCGATCGAAGCGAATGACCGGGTTGCACCCTAGAAACTAGTCTGGGCTCGACTTTGAGCACACCCACAGAATCATGCCGCCTACGAACATGACGTCAACTACCACGAAAAGCAGCGTGGAACTTCGGCCATGCTGGTCGACCCAAGGCCGTATAGCGATGACTAAGGGTACCTGGACAATCGCCAGTAACGAGACGGTGAGCCAAAACCGGCCCATGCTCCAGAATCTACGAAATTGGCGGAGAAGGACGGGAACGACCACAGCAGCCGCAGCTAGGGCGACAAGCTCCCCCCAACCGCCCAATGCATGATCGAAGAGGCCCACCAGCAGCGCTAGGAAGACAAGAATTGCCTTCACAGGCCAACTTATCCCGCGCTGGTTCTCGCTGTCTGATTTCCCGCGATGCGGGTTATCGTTCTTGCGACTCATGCTCTACAGCACGATCTCCATTCCCTCAGCCGCCGCCCGCACCTTGGGATAGTAGTTGCGCGCTTCGTGCACGACTTTGTCGATGACCACATCGGTGTGATCGGGATCGTGGTGGAACAACACAAGCTCTTTGGCACCACTCTCCATCACCACGTTGACGGCTTCGCGCCAGTGGCTGTGTCCCCAGCCGCGGCGGCGCGCCTCGTATTCCTCAGGTAAGTATTGCGCGTCATAGATCAGCACGTCCGCACCTTCGGCCAGCTTGCGGACGGCCTTGTCGAAGGCACCATCGCCGGGCTCGTTGTCGGTGGCATAGACGAGCACTCCATCTTTGGTTTCGAGGCGGAAGCCCATGCATCCTTGAGGATGGTTGAGCCACGCGGTCTGCAATTGGACGCCGTCTTCCACAGTGATGCGTCCGCTCTCGATGTCATAGAAGTCGCGCTGCGCCTTCATCTCATCGATTTTCACCGGGAAGTAAGGCGCGGCCATCTGGTCGGCAAGGACTTGTTTCAGGCTGCGGGTTCGAGCCGAGCACTGGAACTGGAACCGGTTTTCCGCGTTGGCATACAAAGGGCGGAAGAACGGCATGCCCTGAATGTGGTCCCAATGAAAATGCGAGACAAAGACGTGCGCGGAAAAAGGCCGGTCGCCGAATTCACTTTGCAGTTGCTGGCCAAGCACGCGGAATCCGGTGCCGCAGTCGAATATGTAGATGCGGTCGCCGAAGCGCACTTCGACGCAGGAGGTGTTGCCTCCATAGCGCATGTTCTCGGGTTGTGGAGTGGGCGTGGAACCGCGCACGCCCCAGAACTTGATCCGCATAGGCTCCCCGGCCGCACGAGGGCTGCGTCCCCGGACTCTATCCTTGGTATCTTCCGATGGCGGGCCGCGCGAGTCAATTGCGGTGTTGGTTCACGGGTCACTATTTCGCTGTCTATTCTAGGCTCCGACGGGGTTACTTCCGGACGTGGACAAGAGCGCCGTGGCGCCTCCCCTATAATGAACCGAGAGGCGATGCCACCGTCGGGCGAGCCTCATTTTTGATCCTCAGCCTTCCTATGCTATATCCCGAGTTCAAGGAATTCTCGCGCCTGGCGCGCTCGGCGACGCTGGTGCCGGTCGTGAAGTCGGTAAGCGCAGATTTGCTCACACCGGTCTCCGCCTTTCTGTCGATTGCTGAACACGAACCGCACGCGTTTCTGCTGGAATCGAACGAGCGCGGCGAACAGATCGGCCGTTACACCTTCCTGGGAGCGCGGCCTTACATGCGCGTGCGGGTGCGGGGTTCGGCCATCGAGATTCAACGCGGACAGCGGCGCGAACGGCACGAAGGAGACGTTTTTCAGTTCGTAAAGCTCTTGCTAAACGAGCATCAGCCGGCCGCGATGCCCGGGCTGCCACCGTTCACCGCTGGCGCCGTCGGCTATTTTTCATACGACGTCGTGCGACAACTGGAAAAGATTGGTGGGTGGGCGAAAGACGACCTATCTCTGCCGGATTGCGAACTGATGTTCTTCGACCGGCTCCTGGCCTTTGACCACTTGCGCCACCAAATTCACATCGTGGCTGCGGCGGACGTTTCGCGGGAAAGTCCGCGGCGTGCTTACGACCGGGCGCTGCGCGACATTGCCGCGCTGGAAAGAAAGCTGGCCGCGGGATTGCGCCCGGCGATGTGGCGCAAATCCGCCAAGCCCCGTCCGGGGAAACTCAAGATCCACTCCGGAACCACGCGAGCGCAATTTCTGCGCGGCGTGGAGCGCTGCAAACAATACATTGCAGCGGGTGATATCTATCAGGTGGTAGTTTCGCAGCGGCTCGACTTCATCCCTGAAGTTGCGCCGTTCGATCTTTACCGCGCCCTGCGTCAGGTGAATCCTTCGCCCTATCTTTATTTCCTGCGGATGGGGGAGACGCAGATCCTAGGGTCTTCGCCCGAGATGCTGGTGCGTGTGACTGGACGAAAGCTCGAATACCGCCCTATCGCAGGCACGCATCCGCGCGGGCGCGACGAGGCCGAAGACCTGCGCCTCGAACAGCAGATGCGCAACGACGAAAAGGAACGGGCCGAGCACGTCATGCTGGTTGATCTGGGCCGCAACGATCTCGGGCGGGTGAGCGAGTATGGCTCGGTCAAGGTGAAGGACCTGATGTACGTTGAGCGCTACTCCCACGTGATGCACCTAGTCTCGGCACTGGAAGGGACGCTGCGCCAAGGTCTCGGTGCGCTCGATGCTTTTGCCGCTTGTTTTCCCGCAGGCACGCTGAGCGGAGCGCCCAAGGTCCGCGCCATGCAGATCATCGAAGAGTTGGAGCCGGTGCGTCGCGGCATCTATGGCGGATCCGTACTCTATGCCGATTTTGCCGGGAATCTGGATTCGTGCATCGGCATTCGAACCATGCTCATGCAGGGCAAGCGCGCGTACTTACAGGCGGGCGCAGGCATCGTGGCGGATTCCGACCCAGCGCGCGAATTCGAGGAATCGATGAACAAGGCGCAGGCGCTGCTGAGGGCAGTGGAGATGGCCAGAGCCAGCGGTCAGTGACAACAATCTAAGAAATTCCCCACCAGCCTTTTCCCCCCGTCCGTCAGCACGCTCTCGGGATGAAACTGCACTCCCTCGATGGCAAATTTTCGGTGGCGCAGGCCCATGATGGTGCGAGTTCCATCTTTCTCTGTGGTCCAGGCGCTGACTTCGAGTTCTGCCGGCAGATCTTTTTCTTCCACGATGAGTGAATGATACCGCGTGGCCGTCATGGGTGTCGGCAAACCGCGGAAGATGCTCTTGTTATCGTGCGTGACGGCGCTGGTCTTGCCGTGCATCAGGTGAGGGGCGCGCACCACCTGGCCGCCAAAGGCCGCGCCGATGGCCTGATGTCCCAGGCAGACACCGAGAACGGGTACTTTCCCGGCGAAGTGCCGTATCAGATCGATGCTGATGCCTGCGTCTTGGGGCGTGCATGGACCGGGCGAGACAACGATGCGCTCCGGTTGCATCGCCTCGACGTCGGCAACCGTGACTTGGTCGTTGCGGTGCACCTGAACCTCAGCGCCGAGTTCCCCGAGATACTGAACCAGGTTGTAGGTGAAAGAATCGTAGTTGTCGAGAACGAAGACCACTCAGACCCTCCCGCTTGCAGTTTACACGCAGGTACGAGCCGTGTGCTCTGCACCAGGCCTCGGACGCTCGCGAATGTTTGGCGTGCAGTTACTCCATCCTCGCGCCCACCGGAACGTGCCACTCGCCTCCCCAAGGGTGGTATTGACGGAACAGGCCTGTAAACGTCATTCTTAAGATAGTTTACCGCCACCTCATTAGCTTGGAGTAACGCATGGCAGAACCCCAGGACGAAAAAAGGGCTGCACGACGCTTCGCGCTCCGGATCCCTGTTGCCGTAGCTCGCGGTGGAAACTCTAACCACGACGAATCGGCTCAAATCCGCGACGTGAGCGCGCGCGGCATCTGTCTTTACCTCGACTCACCCATCGAACGTGGGTCTCCGCTCGGCTTCACGCTCACGCTCCCGCCCGAAATCACGCTCACGGAGAGTATCCGCGTGCAATGCAAGGGGCGCGTTGTGCGGATCGAGGATGGCGCTGCGGATGGCAAAATGGCTGTGGCCGCGGTCATTGAAGAGTACGAATTCCTTCCCCAGAGCTAAAGCGGGTTCCCGAAAAGGCGCACAATTTCCGGGACGACATTACCGGGACAACTCGCAGTGCAGGCTCTGAGTTCTTGACGAAGTGAGCGGGCATTCGGAACGTTGTCGCGGCCTTTGTCACCGGCACCCGCTTAACCTGCCACTTCTTTACCTCACTGACAAGTGATAAGGTTCCACTCAGAGGCTCAGTCGATCTTCGTTCACAGTTCATAGGGGATTTCGTTTGCCGCGATCTGGCATCCAATTTGTCGGGGTTGTGCTGCTGGCGGTGCTGGTGGTCACGAGGGCCTGGTCGCAAAATGTGGAAGCTCAGAAGACCAATTCCCCCAAGGCGGAGGCCGCGGTCGTTAGCAGTGTCCGCGTGTTGCGCGAGCGCGGTGCGCCGACGGTTGAAGTTGTTTCCACTCGCCCCGTTGTACCCACTATTGGCTTGTTGGATTCGCCTCCGCGGCTGGTCATCGATTTATCCAATGCCAGCATGGGACTGCAGCGTAAGCGGATTCCCGTGCTGCAGGAAAACATTCTCACCATCCGGGCCGAGCAATTCCAAAAAGATCCTCCCATTACTAGGATTGTGCTCGATCTCCTGGTTCCATGCGGCTACACCTGGGACGTTGCCGGCAACCGCCTGATGGTGCGGCTGAAGCCCGCGGGGGGCTCGAATGAAGACTCGAATGAAGACCCGAACACAGCCAGCAAGAAGTCGCCCTTTCAGCCCCCGCAAGTTCTGTCGTTGAATCCCGCCGCCACGCCGGCGGTCGTGCCTGTGACGAGCGGGGTTGGCGAGGTCGTGGTGGCGGGCAAACGGCTCGCCGCGGCATCATCCCTGACTGCCGGGAGCGACACTGCGGTACTGCATTTGTCGAGAGGAGGCGAGGTCCGCGTTTGTCCCGGAACCACGCTCTCAGTGACGCCTGCGAAGAACGCCAAGGACTTGTTGCTGGGCATGAGCACGGGCGCGATGGAAACTCACTATGCACTCAATGCCTCTGCGGATACCGTACTCACTCCGGATTTCCGAATCCTGTTCGCGGGCCCCGGAGAATTCCATTACGCAGTCAGCACTGACGTGCTTGGCAACACTTGTGTGCGGGCGTTGACGGGGAACACCTCTTCGGCGATCGTTTCGGAGCTGATGGGCGACCGCGTCTATCAGGTGAAACCCACCGAGCAGGCGGTGTTTCACTCGGGACGGATCGACAAGGTTGATACCGATGTCCCGCTGGAATGTGGCTGCCCACCGCCAGCTCCCGTGATGCGGACAGATACCTCCCCGGCGACTCCGGATTCGGAGTTGCCGGCGAATGCCACGCTCGCTCAAGGAGGTGCTTTACCGGGAAGTACAGCGAAGCCTGGCAGCGACGCGGGCAAGAACGATGGGCCGCAGACGCTTTCCAGCGGACCCGAAATTCAGCCCCTGCCACCTTCGCAACCGGATGACGTTCACATCCAGGTGGATGCGCCAATGGTTTTCCACGCCAAGAAAAGTCCCGAGGCACCACCAGCGCCTACGGCTAAGGCTGTGGCGCTTCCCGTGATGGAATCGTCAGCCCGGCCAGACGTGCAACAGACTCAAGCACAACTGCCGCCTGATCCGGCTCCAAACCCTCAGGCAAAGCCACAGCAACGTGGCTTGCTGCGGCGGATCGGAAGATTTTTCGCTGCAATCTTTCAATAGGACCGGCGCTAGGGTCTGGCGCCAAGGAATCAACCCGAGAGCTCACCGCGTCTTTTACCCGCGATTGACAGCCCGCCGCAGCGGTTCCACTTTCTCGCGCGCCGCGTCGCGCAGGTCTCCTGCCAGATCGACGCCGCGCTCGGCCACGTCTTTCACGCGTTCCTTCACGTCGCGGGTGCGGTCTTTAGCTTCTTCAGTCCAATCCTGCAGCGTGTCCTTGGCATCGTCGTAGCCGCGTTTCAGGTCGCGACGGAATTGCTTGCCGGTTTTCGGGGCGAGCGCAAGCGCTGCCAGCGCTCCCGCGCCGAGTCCAACCAGAAAGAAAGTTACGGCGGTCCCTACATTGTTTCCATCTGAAGATTCATAACGTCCAAAGCGCATGATTTGACCTCATTTCCACATTGCGGGAACACCAGGGATAATTTCCTCCGGCTGCAATATCCCGCCAGCCCCAATTCTAGTCCTCCGCAAGCGTGGCCGCGAATCTGCCCAAGGGAAACGCCTATGGCGTGCCTACGATGAGTGCGGCTTCGGGAAGGTTCCCTTTCCCGCCACCTGAGTGTAAAATAATTTTTCGGCCCTTGTGCGGCGGAAAATGTGGGCTGCCCGCCTTCCGTCTGCTCTGCAAACCGCATTTATTTTAAGGAGATTGTTTCAAGCGATGTCGATCCCTGCCACCCAACTGCGTCCCGGCATGATCATCAAGCACAACAATGATCTGCACTCTGTATTCAGCGTCGAACACCGCACGCCCGGTAACCTGCGGGCTTTCATCCAGGCCAAGCTGCGCAACCTTCGTACCGGAGCCATGTTCGAGCACCGTTTCCGCTCGCCCGATCCCATCGAAAAGGTCAACGTAGACGAGGTCGACATGCAATTCCTCTACGCCGATGGCGACAGCTACTACTTCATGGATACTTCCAACTACGAGCAGACGCACCTGAGCAAAGAGGTTCTGGGCGATGCCGTGGATTACCTCATCGCCAATCTCGAGATTAAAGTGGAATTCTTCGACGGTAAAGCCGTGGGCATCGAGCTGCCGCAGACCGTGGAGCTCACCGTGATCGAGACTGAACCCGGACTGAAGAGCGCGACCGCATCAAGCGTAACCAAAGCCGCGAAGACTGAGACCGGGCTGGTGGTGCAAGTGCCTCCATTCATCAATGAGGGCGAGAAGATCAAGGTGGATACCGCTGAGGGTGTGTATTTGTCGCGGGCGTAAAGTACGGTCGGCAATAAACAGTGGCATGACTTCCACTTTCGTTGATTCCCTTCGAGAGTCGGGCGATAATTCTCCTGTGGACCGACGCGAACAAACGCGGAAGCTATGGCTCTGGTTCTGGGCCCTTGCCGCCGTCACCTGCCCTAGCCACGCGTTGTGCCAAGATCCCCACGATTATGTTCCGAATCTGCCCTATACCGCGCAAGTCGTAGGAACGGGCTTCGAAACCTTAGCGGACGGCACTCGGGTGCGACGTGAAGGTACTGTAGTCCAGATGCGCGATTCTCAGGGAAGAACGCGCATCGAGAGCTTTGCATCAGACAATCCAAATTGCGGCAATGATCGATGCCGGCCGAATATCGTTAATCTGTATATTCCATTGCGACACCAGTTCATTCAGCTTTTTCCAGGGCGCAAGATGGCTTCGCTGCAGAGCTGGGGCACGGGACCGGTTCCCACCAAAGTGCAAGATTTCGGGAAGGCCACGAGCGAAAATCTTGGGGGACGAACAATCAACGGGATCTATGCTGTAGGCACGCGGACCACGCGGTTGATTCCTTCCGATGGCGTGCACGGCGATGTCGTGGAAGTGGGGGAGAAGTGGGTCTCGCCCGATCTGAAGATCATCGTCCTTGATAAGTACAGAAACACGAACACGGGCAGCGATGAAACGACCACAGAAATTCGCGAGCTTGACCGCAGCGAGCCTGACGCTGCACTCTTCGAGATTCCGCCGGACTACAAGGTTGTGAAGTGACGAACCATCAACAACTTTCCACAGAGAAAAGGACTGAGGCTCGCCGCTTTGTGGTCCGTGGCCGGGTGCAGGGCGTCGGTTTCCGCTGGTTTGTAGAGCGCGAGGCGCACATCCTCGGCATCGCGGGCTGGGTTCGCAACAATGCCGATGGCGGCGTCGAGGTGCTGGCCCAGGGAACTCGCGATCAGCTCTCCGGACTGCGCTCGCGTCTGCGCGAAGGGCCGCGGGCCGCCCGCGTGGATGCAGTCGAAGAGTCCGAAGCCCGGCCCGCCGCCGGACTCAGTTCATTCCGCATCGAAGGAGCATGGTAGATTGTCGCCCACAGGCATGAATGCCGACCAACTGAAAAAGTTGATCCGCGAAGTTCCCGATTTCCCCAAGAAGGGGATTCTCTTCTACGACATCACGACTCTGCTGAAAGACAAAGTCGGCTTCGCTACGCTCGTCGACCGGCTTTCCGAGCACTATGTCTCCCAGAAGATCGACCTCGTCCTCGGCATGGAAGCTCGCGGCTTCATCTTCGCGCCCGCGCTGGCCTACCGCTTGAACGCCGGGTTTGTTCCCGTGCGCAAGGTGGGCAAGCTTCCCGCCGAAACCGTGAAGTTCGACTACGCGCTCGAATACGGTACCAACTCCCTGGAGATGCACAAGGACGCCATCCAGAAAGGCCAGCGCGTGCTGATAGTCGACGATCTGCTGGCCACCGGAGGTACTGCCGAGGCCACCGCCAAGCTGGCGTCCATGCTCGGCGCGGAGATTGCAGGACTCGGCTTCGTCGTCGAATTGGATTTCCTGAAGGGGCGGGAGAAGCTCAAGGGTTACGACGTGATGTCACTCTTGCACTACGACGAGTAACCGGGCAAACGACCCCAGACAAGCCGCGGCCCCTTACTTCCAGAAGTGGACGATCATCAGCCCCACACCAGTCCAGAAGCCGGCGCTGACGCCGAATGCCAAAACAAGCCCCGCGACCACGCTCCAGTTCACGCCGCGCGCCACGCCAGTCTGGATCTCGGAATCGTAGACCAGCCAGGAGCGGAAGAACTTCATGTCCCGCAAGTTCGTGGGCGCAGATCCCCACGAATGACCGATTCGCTCCTGCAAAGGCGGTTCGGAAACGCTGGACGACGGGAAGAGTCGTGATTTCTCACCCACTTTGTGGCCCATAATGTACGGACCTCCAGGAACTCATTCAGGGAAGCTGATTGCCATCTCCTCCGGTCCAATGACTGCCTAAAATTAGTATGACTTGTGAATCTCCGGAGAGTTGCGCCTATCTTGTCAAGAATTTGTCATATCTTGACCGCTGGTTCTTGTGATAGTGTCCGCCAGCCGTCAGATCTCTTCCAGTAACAACTTCGAGTCCCTAGGCAGGTAGCTCTTTCGCCGGAACCAGTCCTCCATGGCATCACGCAGTTGCTCCAAGGGGACGTTGCTGCCGATCTCCATCAGTCCGTCGGAGACCGGCACGGTATCGTCAAACACGCTGGCGTTCGTGAAGTTGCGCATGGAGAAGCTGTCTAGCCACTTCAGCCGACAGGGAAGCCTCCGGCCCCGATCCTCGTACTCGACGCGAATCTTGCGGGCGAACATGACTTGATTTAATCACAGACAATACGGCAGACGGAAAATCACGGAGCCGCGCTTGACAGATCACCTCAAGGTCACTAGTCTCCCACCACCACGCTTGCGGCGCCTGCTCCAGCAACCAATTGGCGGCGCTGCAGCTCGAAATCCGGTATCACGGGAGGATCAAATGCTCACGAACTTCATTTGGTGGATCATCGTTGGATTGATTGCGGGGTGGGCTGCCGGCAAGATCATGAAAGGCGGCGGTTACGGCGCGGTCATGGACATCGTCTTGGGCATCATCGGCGCAGTCGTCGGTGGGTGGATATTTAATGCTCTCGGCATCTATCCCGGCGGCGGCATCATCGGTAGCATCGTGGTGGCGATCATTGGCGCCATATTCCTGATTTGGCTGACTCGCCTGCTCAAGAAGGCCTAGGCAGCGCCTCGCGGCTCCAAAACAAGATCCTTCAGCCAAGAGGACCAGGGCAAATTTCCGTTCTATGCCGTGACCGGCGCCTGCATTGCGGTGACGACCGCCTCCAGATGCGCCAGCGTCTCCTCGACCGTGAGCGAGTACATGTCCCTGCCCAGGCCTTCGCCGGCCTGCAGCGCGGCTTTCAGATAATGGCCGGCAATTTCAACCGCCAGGGAATCGGTGATGGTTCTGCCAGTGCGGTTCTTGTATTCCACCCACGCCGGGTGCGGCAGCGCTACCCAGACGGCTCTTCCGTCGACCAGAAACTTGACGTCGACAGCATCGGCGTGCCGTGTAGCAATCGCGACGATCAGCGCCTGATAGACGCAGTGAACCGGTTTTTTCGTCCAACGGTCGGTAGCAGTGAAATCCTCAAACATGGCTAGGAAAAACTATAGCGGACGAGCAGAGCAGGAGCAAATGGCTCGGCCGCCCCTAGCCTCCGGCAATCGCTCCGATGATCAGAAGAGGCTCTCTCCCCGACGCGACTGCGTCCGGCAGTGGAGCGTCCGGCGACTCGTGGGAAAGATCCTCCTCGCAGGCGAAAAATCGCAAGAACGGCCGGCGCTGTTGCGTAACATGATCGCGGATCGTACCGCGCAGCATGGGATACCGGGCTTCAAGAGCATCGAGCACCGACCGCTGCGTAACCTGACCCTTGACCTCGAGTGTCGCCTCGCTGCCGGCCTGGGCCAGGATTCGCAGATGCTGCGGGAGTATTACCCGGATCATGGCAGCGTCTGCACCTCGACCGAAAGCACAGCCGGAAGATCCCGGACAATCGGGGCCCAGCTATCTCCAGCGTCCGCCGAGGCGTAGACTTGCCCGCCGCTGGTGCCGAAATAAATTCCGCATTTATCCAAAGAATCAACCGCCATGGCATCGCGCAGCACGTTGACGTAGCAGTCGCGTTGCGGAAGACCTTTAGTGAGTGCCTCCCACTCGTTTCCGCCCGTACAGCTGCGGAAAACGCGCAGCTTGCCGTCGGGAACAAAGTGCTCCGCATCGCTCTTGATCGGGATCACATAAACAGTTTCGGGCTCGTGGGCATGCACGTCGATGACGAATCCGAAATCAGTCGGCAGGTTCCCGCTGATCTTCTGCCAGGAATCGCCGGCATCGTCCGAGCGCATGACGTCCCAGTGCTTCTGCATGAACAGCACGCCCGGGCGTGACGGGTTCATCGCGACGTGATGAACGCAGTGGCCCACCTCGGCCGTCGGGTTCGGGATGTATTTGGAATACAGTCCGCGGTTGATCGGCTTCCAGGTTTTGCCGGCATCGTCGGTGCGAAACGCACCCGCGGCTGAGATTGCGATCCACATCCGCTGCGGATTGCTGGGATCAAGAACAATGGTGTGCAGGCACATACCGCCCGCGCCCGGCTGCCACTTGGGACCGGTCCCATGGCCACGCAGCCCGGAGAGTTCCTGCCAGTTCTCGCCGCCATCGGTCGAGCGGAAGATAGCGGCGTCTTCCACGCCCGCGTACACCGTGTCGGGATCGTCGAGCGAGGGCTCAAGATGCCACACCCGCTTGAACTCCCAGGGATGCTGCGTACCGTCATACCACTGATGCGTGGTGAGCGGCTTGCCGGTCTCCCCAGACGCGTCGTAGACAAACTTGTTGCTCGCGGCCTTCGGAGGACCTGGCGCGGGCGGTTCTCCGTGCGGCGTCCCGGGCTGTTGCCAGGTCTTGCCGCCATCGTCGGAGCGCTGGATCAACTGTCCGAACCATCCGCTGGACTGCGACGCATACACCCGGTTCGGATCGGCAGGCGATCCCTTCACGTGATACATCTCCCATCCCGCGAAGTGCGGGCCGCTGACGTCCCACTTCTCCCGCTTTCCGTCTGCCGTCAACACAAACGCGCCCTTGCGTGTACCCACTAATACCCGAACCCTGCTCACTGTTTCCTCCGTGGCGTCCGCTTCTTTGTCAGGTTCTCTGGTAGCGAAGTAGAACCGCACCCGAACCAAACGCTTTCGCATTTATGAGTTTCAGTCGAATTCTTTCTCCTACGTCTTTGAACAAAGGCGTGCCCTTGCCCAGCATGACAGGCGTCAGAATCACCCGGTATTCATCGACCAGACCAAGTTGCAGAAGATGGGATGCAAGCATCGCGCTGCCCAGGATTACCAGGTCCTTGCCCAGGTGCTTTTTCAATTTCGAGACCTCCTCCTGAATGTCGCCGCTGACCAGCCTCGAATTATTCCACTCCGCCCGTTGCAGAGTCTTGGAAAAAACAATCTTCGGCAGATTATTCATCTGATCTGCGATTTCATCTACCGGAGCCGTCGGCCAGTAATTCGCCATGTGCTGGTACGTCGCCCGCCCGAACAACAGAGTACCCGCTTCGCGCAGCATTTGCTTGGCATATGCAAAAAATTCTTCGTCGGGCATAAACCAATCCAATCCCTTGTCCGGCCCTTCGAAGAAGCCATCGAGCGACGCCACGTTTGAAACAATTACCTTGCCCATGATCTCTTTTACCTCGACGCTATATTGCAGACTTGAGGAGTTGCGTTGTGATACGTTGCCGGCGGACTGACAAATTACCGGAACAGTATTCACATGTAACTTGCGAGATGCAAGTAATCTTTCTACAATCTGCAACAGGTCAAGATGGTGCCCAAAAAGACAGGCCCAAAACGGCGGTCGGGATGCCCGTTGAACGCTTCGGTCGAGATGCTGGGCGACCGCTGGTCGCTCTTGATCATTCGGGACATGATGCTGCGGAGAGCGCGCACCTACAAGGAATTTCTGGAGTGCTACGAAGGCATCGCCACCAACATCCTGGCCGATCGCCTGCGGAAGCTCGTCGCTCACGGAATCATCACCACGGAACCAGACCCTTCGGACGGACGCAAGCTACTTTACTTGCTGACGCCGAAAGGAATCGATCTGGCCCCGGTACTTACGGAAATGGTGCTTTGGGCAGCCGCGCATGAAAACACCGGCAATCAACCACTCATTCGGCAAATCCGAGCGGACAAGCAAAAGTTTCTGGCTGGGGTGCGGCAACGCTGGGCCGACGGGTAACATGGGTAGGTGCCGAACCGGGTTCCCAAGCAAGGCAAACTCAACATTCTTCGGGCCACACACCTGAGCAAATTTTCGTGGCTCGTCCACGGATTTTCCACGCGCCTGGGAGGATTTTCCCGTGCATACGGCGGCCACGCGCTGAACCTGGGATTCACCCAGGACGACTCCAAAGTCGCGGTCGAGCGCAACCGTGCTGCGTTCCTGCGTGGACTCGGTGGGGGCAGCACGCGGGGGAACACCACGCGGAGAGCCGGCTCCCAACTTTCGCCGCTGGTGACGCTGCGTCAGGTTCATTCCGACATCATCCGGTTCGTTCACGCGCTTCCCGAGGCGCAGCTTGCTGGCGATGGCCTCATCACCTCGACTCCTGGTTTGTTGCTTGGCATTCAGACTGCCGATTGCCTACCCGTCATTTTGGTCGACCCCAAGCGCCGCGCCGTGGGCGTGTTTCACGCTGGCTGGCGGGGAACGGTCAAGCGCATCGTTGAGAAGGGCGTGGGTGAGATGCGCCGCAGGTTTGGCAGTCGGCCGCGCGACCTCAAGGCTGCGATTGGTCCCGGCATTCAGGGCTGCTGTTACGAAGTGGGCGAGGAAGTTCGCGCCCATTTCGAGTCACAATTCGAATACGCGGCAAAGCTGTTCCGTGAGGTCGATGAATCTGATCCAGTGCGCGAGAAATATCCCATGCTGTTCCTTACTGCGCGCGCCCCCGGTCACAGCGATTTGCCCAAGAAGATTTTTCTCGACCTGGTGGAGGCTAATCGCCAACAGTTGTTGGCGGTAGGAGTGCTCGGGAAGAATATCGAAACCTCGCCCTTGTGCACGAGCTGCCGCACCGACTTGCTATTTTCACATCGCGCGGAGAAAGGAAAAACCGGACGAATGATGGCAGCCGTCGGAATCCGCGACGAACGCGGTCCCCTTAGAAGAGTAAAGTCCCGGAGATAGAGATCATGTTGCGACAAACAAATACCAGCGTCCTGCCCCTGCTGTGTCTGCTCATCTACGCGGCTCCCGCGCACAGCCAGGGATCGTCTGGAAAAGGATCGTCCGGGAAAGGATCGTCTAGCCAAGTCCCGTCCGGCCCAGTTTCATCCAGCCAGATCGATGCCGTATTCGCCAGCCTGAAGTCCGCCACAGCTCCCGGCGCTGCCGCGCTAGTGGTTCATCACGGCCGGGTGGTCTTTCGCCGCGGATACGGAGTCACCGACCTGCGCAACCTGCAGAAGATCGATGAGCGCACCAACTTCCGCCTCGCCTCGTTCACCAAGCAATTCACGGCCGCGTGCATCATGCTGCTGGCACGCGACGGCAAGCTCAGCTATGACGATCACCTCACCCACTTCTTTCCGGAGTTCCCCGCCTACGGCAACTCGATCACGGTGCGCAATCTGCTGAATCACACCTCCGGCCTCAAAGACTATGAAGACCTGCTGTCGCAGCAATATCCCGGTACGCCGGAAGAAAAGATTCCGCAAATACTCGATGCCGGAGTTCTAAAGCTGCTCGAGCAGCAAACCACGGTGAAGTTCCCCGCAGGAACGAAGTGGGAGTACAGCAATTCGGGCTACGCCGTGCTGGCGATGATTGTCGAAAAAGTATCCGGCAAACCCTTTGGCGAATTTCTTAAGGAGAGAATCTTCACGCCGCTGCAAATGAAAAACACGCTGGCCTATGAGAAAGGAAAGAATGAAGTGCCGCATCGCGCCTACGGCCACACCAGAAAAGACGACGCCTGGCAAGAGACCGACCAGAGCCCCACATCCGCCGTTCTCGGCGACGGAGGCATCTACTCTTCGCTCGACGACCTGGCCAAGTGGGACCGCGCTCTACGCCTTCACACTGTGCTGAGTGAAGCCGAGATGCAGCCGGCCCTCACTTCGGTGCAACCCACAGACGGGCCGGCGAAATCTCCCGAGGGCGCAACCGTGAGCTACGGTTTTGGCTGGTTTCTAGATCCCTACCAGGGCCACAGGCGCATGTCACACAACGGGGATACGGTTGGTTTTCGCACCACTATTCAGCGCTTCCCCGATGACCAGCTCACCATCATCATCCTCGCCAACCGTGCTGACACGAATCCCGAGGAGCTGGCCCTGAAGGTTGCAGACTTGTATTTCGCGAAGCAGGCTCGCTAAGCAGTGGGCCAACTAGTGGGCTAACTAGTAGGACCGGCCGAAGGCGGAGCCGCCGCATCGACGATTCCCTCATTCACCAGATCCTTCAGCTCTTTGCTGGGCTTGAAGAAAGGAATTTTCTTGGCGGGCACTTCGACCTTTTCGCCGGTCTTGGGATTGCGCCCCATGCGCGCCTTGCGTTGGCGGGTGCGGAAGCTGCCGAAGCCGCGGATCTCGATCTTGTCGCCTGCGCGCAAGGACCGCACCACGCTGTCAAAGATCGCTTCCACGATTACTTCGCTGTCTTTGCGCGTAAGTTCCGCTAAACGCGAGACTTCATCGATCAAGTCGGCTTTCGTCATAATGTCCCTTCGCTCCCGGCTCGGCCTTTCACTGAGCAGCAGCCACCTGCCACCGATCGCCTTGGCTCATGTCGGCAATCTCCATAACCTTCTCAAATTTCAAGGGTTGTACGCAAGTCACAGTTTTGGGGACGGGAAGTGAAGTCCATCTGCGTTCACCCAAAACCCGCACATTCGCAAGACCTGAAGGCAACGCCGACCCTATTTCCACAGGTAATAAAACCCCACCTGCTCCTCCAGCATCTTTTCGCGGCCGGGGATCCACTGTGAGATGTCGCCGGTCAGCAGATCCAGCATTGTCTTACGATCTTTCTCGGGATGCACCAGCGTCGGTTCCCCCGAGATGCCTACGGATTTCGCCGTGTCTTTAACGGCCGCTTCAAAGTCGCCCACATCGTCAATCAGTTTCATGGATAGGGCTTCCTTGCCGGTCCACACCTTGCCGTTGGCGATGGCTTTCACGTCGTCGAACTTCATGCTGCGCCCATCGGCCACCGCTTGGACGAACTGCCCGAACATGTTGTCGATCAGCGACTGCATGTAGGCCTGCTCCGCTGGAGTGAGATCGCGCGTAGGATTTCCGGTGTCCTTGAATTCGCCGGTCTTGATCACAATATCCTTCAGCTTGGCCCACTTCAGCAGGTCGCCGTAGTTCACCCACTGCGCGATCACGCCGATCGAGCCCACAATGCTGCCCTGGTCGGCATAGATCTTGTTCGAGGCTGAAGCAATGTAATACGCCCCGCTGGCGCCGACGCTCTCAATGGAAACCACAACGCGTTTCTTTTTTTCCTCGCGGATGCGTTTCACCTCGCGGTAGATCTCTTCCGACGCAGCCACGCCGCCGCCGGGCGAGTTCACATGCAGGATAATGGCCTTGATCGAAGAGTCGTCGCCGAACTTCTTGAGCTGGCCGACCACCGGCTGCGGCGACAGAATCACGCCGTCGAGGTCCACCACGCCGATGCGGTCGCCAAAACCGGCAAATCCGGTCTCACTGCTGCCCGCGTGCAGCGTCAGGTAAACCAGCGAGAACACGGCCAGCACAAAGAGGAAGAATGCTCCTCCGCCAATCAGAACCCAAAGCAGGGTGCGTGAGCGTTTTTCAGCCATGACGAAAGTTTAACACTGGGGAGAGAAGAAGTTTCTAGTTTCCGGTTTCTAGTTTCCCGTTTTTCGGAGGGGCTGATGCGGCTGGAGCGATTGCATCAGGCCATGCAGCAGACGGCTCACTTCTCCAGAGCTACCTGCGAGCCGCTCGTCAGTGTCGCGTGAGATGTACCCCAAGTTACGAGCGATGACGATTTGAGTCTCCATCTCGATTAAGGACCCGCGGGCCATGCCCAGGAATTGTCGAAACTCGGGTTTGGAAATCCTGCCCTGGCCCTCGGCAATATTGCTGGCCACCGAGACCGCCGACCGCCGCAACTGGCTCGTTAACCCGTAGGCCTCCTCGCGGGGAAACGACTGAGTTGCGCGATAGACTTCAGTGACCATGGCGATGGCTCGTTGCCAGACAATAAGATCCCTGTAGGAATGACTCATACTGGAAACTAGACACCAGAAACTAGAAACCTGTCTGTGACGGATGAACAATGACACTCAGTGCACCGCGTTCCACGGCTACCTCGACCGGCGTCCGGCACACATACTCGCCATCGGCATATACATCGAGCGGCGCCTCAGTTTCCACGCGTACCCGCGCTGCCTGGAAGTACTCCACCCCCCGGATGCTCAAGTGTCGGCCAAAGTAGACCGTGGGAAACAGGCACGCAAGTTTGAAGGGATCGATGCCGCCAATCACGCAGACGTCGAGTTGCCCGTCATCCATTCGCGCGTGGGGCGCGATCCTCATGCCACCGCCGTAAGTCGAGGTGTTAGCGAATGCCGCCAGGATCGTAGGCTGGTCGCTGCGAGTTTCCCAGCCGCCGGCTTCGTCTGGCGTGAAGATCTTCATGGGCAGCGGTGCAAAGCGAAAGATCGTTGGAGCCAGGGTTAAAGCGTAGCCGCCATGTCCGCGCAGCCAGCGCGGCAGCGCGGCAGCCCGGCGCGCCACTTCGCCGTCAAGTCCGACGCCCGCCACGCTACAGAAATAGTGCCGAGTGCCGAGTGCCGAGTTGCGAGCGGCTTCGTTGGGTGGCAACGCCTCCGCAGCTTCAAGCGGAGTGATTACTCCCAGATCAATGGTCCGCAGATTGTCTTGTCCGCCGCAGTACCGTCGCCACGCGGCCAGTGAGTCGCGTACGCGATTCAGTCCAAGAGCCCGTGCAAAATCATTACCGCTGCCGGCCGGTACGACCAGCACCGGCAAGCCAAGCTTCACCAGCTGACTCAAATGACGATGGATAGTGCCGTCGCCGCCAAAGAGCAGGATGAGGTCAGCTTGATCAGCGCTCGCGGGCATCCCGATACGCCAGTCGAGGTTTGCGTCTGTCTGGAAGAGCTTGAGGTCTTTTTGGGAACATCCCAGCCCGAGGATGGCGGCCGCGCGCATGTTCGCGGTTGAGAGTAACAGAGTGGAACGGCACGCGGGATTGAGAAAGCCCGCACGGACTTGTCCGGGCGGCCAGCGTCGGAGCCCTCCAGAAACGGAAAGGCTCTGACTATCGTAACCTCCCAACCCCTCCCTACGAATGCCATGATCGATGCCAGATGGCTGGTTTCCTGGAGGGAGCGTGACACTGCGACGCCTAGCGCAAGTAGCGTTGTTTCTTATAGTTAGTCTGATGCTGGCCGCCTGCGGCGGCGTATCTGAGCCTGGCACTACAACCGTCAGCGCGGCCGCCCCCTCGATTACCGCCCAGCCCGCGAACCAGACTGTTACGGCAGGCCAAACGGCAACCTTCTCGTTAACGGTGGCAGGAACGACTCCCTTTACCTATCAGTGGCAGAAGGGCAATACTCCGATCCCAGGCGCAACCTCCGCCAGTTACACCACCGCTGCCACCACGACTGCCGACAGCGGATCGCAGTTCAGAGTAGTGGTAAGCAATGCCATCGGAAACATCACCAGCAACGCGGCCACTCTCACGGTAAATGCCACTGCGCCCGCAACCACCGACGTGCTGACCTACCACAACGACATCGCGCGCACAGGACAGAACTTGACTGAAACCACGCTGACCACGAGCAACGTCACTTCGGCAAAGTTTGGCAAGCTGGGCTTCTACCCGGTGGATGGTCTGGTTGACGCCGAGCCTCTCTACGCCTCGAAGGTTGCGATTCCGAACAACGGTACGCACAATGTGCTCATCGTTCCCACGGAGAACGACTCGGTCTACGCCTTCGACGCGGATTCCGGTGCGACCATCTGGCAAGTCTCCGTGTTGAAATCCGGCGAGACGGCGTCCGACAATCGAGGTTGCGGTCAAGTAAGTCCTGAAATCGGCATAACCTCCACGCCGGTAATTGATCGCACCCGCGGCCCGAACGGCGCCGTCTACGTCGTCGCCATGTCGAAGAACGGATCTACTTATTACCAGCGTCTGCACGCGCTCGATCTTGCACTCGGCACAGAACTGTTCGGCGGACCCGTGGATATTCAGGCGACCTATCCCGGAACCGGCGACAACAGCAGCAACGGAAGCGTGGTCTTCGATCCGGCGCAATACAAAGAACGCGCCGCCCTGCTCTTGTTGAATGGCGTCATCTATACCGGCTGGGCTTCACACTGCGACATCCGCCCCTACACGGGATGGATCATGGGTTACAGCGAATCCACGCTGGCCCAGACCAGCGTGCTGAACGTGACGCCCAACGGCAACGAAGGCGCCATCTGGATGGCCGGAGCCGGGCTCGCCGCCGACACTTCGGGCAACATCTACTTCCTCGATGCCAACGGTGACTTCGATACCACCTTGAACTCCAGCGGTTTTCCCAGTGACGGCGACTACGGCAACGCCTTCATGAAGCTCTCCACTTCAAGCGGTCTTGCCGTGGCCGACTACTTCGAAATGGACAATGGAGTGGCAGAGAGCGGCGGTGACACCGACCTGGGTTCCGGTGGAATGATCGTGCTGCCCGATCTGAGCGACGGCTCAGGCAACACCTGGCATCTCGCGGTCGGCGCCGGCAAAGACAGCAATCTTTACCTTGTGAATCGCGACTCCATGGGCAAGTTCAGTTCGAGTAACAACAACATCTATCAGGAACTAGCAGGAGCCCTGCCGGGCGGAGTCTGGGCAATGCCCGCCTACTTCAACAGCACGGTCTACTACGGATCGGTGGGAAGCCCCATTCAGGCTTTCACCATCACCAATGCGAAACTGTCAACCAGCGCAACTTCGCAGACCGCTACCAGTTTCGAGTATCCCGGAGCAACACCCAGCATCTCGGCGAACGGCACGAGCAACGCCATCGTGTGGGCGGTAGAGAACTCCAGCCCGGCCGTCTTGCACGCCTACAACGCCACGAATCTGAACGAGCTCTACAACAGCAACCAGGCCAGCAACGGCCGCGACCAATTCGGCGCCGGCAACAAGTTCATCACGCCAGCGATCGTTAACGGCAAGGTGTTCGTAGGAACGACGAACGGCATAGCCGTGTTCGGCTTGCTGCCGTAAAAAGCACATAAGAGTGGCTGTGCGGGGCTAATCCAACTGAACGCAATTGTCGGTGGCCAGAAGCCTGGAAACTAACGATTGATCACAGCGACCTTCATTTTCTTCCCCACCCTCAATACGAGCCGCGTGGATGAGCCCTGAAAGATGAGATTGATACGTGGAGATTTCTCCACGTATTCCCGGTCTTTCACGGACTGGTCTATGATCCTTACCGAGCCGGCTTTCAGTTTTCTGGCGGCGTCTGTCGTTGAATCCGCCAGGCCACATTTAGCTAGAAGGCGGTCAAGTCGTATCGCGAATAGAGTGCCGCTCATCCCGATGGCGTGAAATCCACGGTCGAAGCCCACGCCGTCCTGCGAGTAGCGCGCGTCCTCAGGGTCCTCAACATGTAACTGAATCTCGCTGAGTGGGACTTTGCATTCCTCGACATCTTCCGGGATGTCGGATATACGAAGCTCCTTTTGGCGCAACCTCGCCCAGTCCTCCGCTGCTTTCGCGGCCACCTCCGCGGAATAAAAGTCCCGCAGGATCATGCCAGCCAGCTCTTTCTTGGAGACCAATGGGTTGTCTCCATGCTCGATGAGCAACTTGCGATTCTTGATCCATTGCATCGAGACATCGGTCAGCAGCTCGTAATACCTCCACATCATTTCGTCAGAAATACTCATCACCTTCCCATACATCTCCAGCGGCGGCTCGTGAATCCCGATAGCATTCCCCAAAGACTTCGACATTTTTTGCACGCCATCGAGCCCTTCGAGAATCGGCGTAGTCAGCACCACCTGTGATTCCTGCCCGTAAGTCCGCTGCAACTCGCGTCCCACCAGCAGATTGAATTTCTGGTCGGTGCCGCCAAGCTCCACATCCGCTTCGAGCGCCACCGAGTCATAGCCCTGCACCAGCGGGTAAAGCAGTTCGTGCAGGGCGATGGGCTTTTCTCCTCGAAAGCGCTTGTGGAAGTCTTCCCGCTCCAGCAGTTGCGAAACCGTGTACTTCGCCATCAAGCGGACGAAATCGTCGGCGGTAAACTTCGCGAACCACCGTCGATTGAAGTCGATCACGGTCTTCTTCGGATCGAGAATCTTGAAGACCTGCGCCTTGTAAGTCTCGGCGTTTTCCTCAATCTGCTCGCGGGTGAGCGGCGGACGCGTGGCCGAGCGCCCCGTCGGATCGCCAATCATCCCGGTGAAGTCGCCAATCAAAAAGATCGCGGTGTGCCCGAGATCCTGAAAGTGTTTCAGCTTGCGCAGCACCACCGTATGCCCCAGGTGCAAATCGGGAGCCGTCGGGTCCATCCCGAGCTTCACGCGCAACGGTTTTCCCGTAGCGTGCGACTTCTCCAACTTGGTGCGAAGATCGGCCTCGCGGATGATTTCCGCGGAACCCTTCTTGAGATACGTCAGTTGCTCGTCGACTGAGGCGAAAATAGGCATGCGCGTCGATTATAGCGGCTGTCGCTAGGCGGTCCAGAGCAGACGCCGACCTTTCACCTCGTACTTGCCACCCAGCACAATGTTAATGGCTTCCGTGTACGCAACGTGCTCCTGCTCGAGGATGCGGGCGGCCAGCGAATGCTCGTTGTCAGAATCGAGCACAGCGACGCTTTTCTGCACAACGATCGCTCCGTGATCGAGTTCTTCATCAACAAAATGCACGGTGCATCCAGAAACCTTTACCCCATAAGCGAAGGCCTGCTCTTGCGCTTCGAGCCCGGGGAACGCGGGCAGCAACGAGGGATGGATGTTGAGAATCCGCCGCGGGAATTGCTGCACGAACCATGGCGAGAGCAGGCGCATGTATCCGGCAAGGCAGACCAGGTCCACATGGTGCTGCTTGAGTGCGGCGACAACTTCTCGGTCATGTTCTTCTCGCGACTTACCTTTCGATGGAACCACCACAGCGTTCAATCCGCGCCCCCGCGCGGTGGCGATACCCGGCGCATCGGCTTTATTCGAGATGACGACGGCAATGCGAGCGTCCGCGATGCGGCCCGCGTCGACGCTGTCGGCGATGGCGAGGAAGTTCGACCCGCGTCCAGAAAGAAGAATGCCAAGGGAATGCATCAGAGATCAAATCATAATTCACCACAGAGGCACAGAGACACAGAGGAAGTCTGAAATCGCAAATTCAATAAATCGAGAGCGCAGCCGCCCGCCAGCCTAAGTGCAACAAACCTCAAAAAGGTTCTCTCTGTGCCTCTGTGTCTCTGTGGTGAACGATTTCTCAGTTATAGATCACCTTGCGCTCGCCCTTGACGATGCGGCCCACGGTGTAAGCTTTCTCTCCCACGCGTTCGAGCACGGTCTGGGCTTTCTTGAACTTCGCCAGGGGAACGACCAGCAGCATGCCCAGGCCCATGTTGAAGGTGCGCAGCATTTCGTCCTGTTGCACATTGCCCAGATGTCGCAGGTGCTCGAACAACGGTGGTACCGGCCACGACCCCAGATCAATCGCAGCTGCGGTCCCGCGGGGCAGCACTCGCGGAAGATTCTCGGTAATGCCGCCGCCGGTAATGTGCGCCAGCGCCGACACGCATTGCCCGTCGATCAGCTTTTTCAGCGCCGGCCAGTAGCTCTTGTGCGTGCGCATCAGTTCATTGCCCACTTTATTCTTGATTTCGTTGACGTAGTCCTCGGGCGAGTAGTGGGCAACTTCAAACAGCAGCTTGCGGGCCAGCGAGTATCCGTTGGTGTGCAGGCCGTTGGACGCCATGCCGAGAACCACGTCACCGATCTGCACATCCTTGCCGGTGATAATCCGGTCACGTTCCACCACGCCCACGATAAATCCCGCCAAATCGTACTCGCCATCGGGATAGAACCCGGGCATCTCGGCTGTTTCTCCGCCAATCAGAGCGCAGCCGTTGTGCTTGCAGGCGTCGGCAATACCTTCCACCACTTTCTCGGCGATCGAAGGTTCAAGCTTTCCTGTCGCCAGATAGTCCATAAAGAACAGCGGCGCCGCGCCTTGCACGGCGATGTCGTTAACGCAGTGGTTCACCAAGTCAGCGCCTACGGTAGAATGCAGCCCCATTTCGAAGGCAATTTTGAGCTTCGTCCCCACCCCATCGACGCTGGAGACCAGTACCGGATCCACATACTTGGTTTTATCGACCGCGAAGAGGCCGCCAAACCCGCCAATTTCACTGAGCACGCCGCGAGTAAAGGTCTTATGTGCCAGATACTTGATGCGCTGCTTGGTGCGGTTGGCGCGGTCGATATTCACACCGGCGTCGGCGTAGGTGATAGAGGCGGCGGCGGATGGGGGGTTCTTGGCCACGGCTTATCGCGGTGTCTCTTTCTCAACCTTCAGTGTGGGAAAGCGCCGGGTTCCTTGCGAAGCAGCAGTTCCTAAGGCCGCTCATTGTAACACGTTCAAAGAGAGCATCCGGGCGAGGAAATCGCGTGTTCAAGAACCCGAAATTCTGAAATACAACTACTTCCTTCTCCGCGAACGCGTGCGACCGCCAGTGCCGGACCCCTGCTAGTGTGCGATGAAGTCCGAGAAGAAATAAGCCAGGATCCCGAACAGCACCAACCCAGAGATGCCGTAGGCGGTAAGAACCCAGGCGCCGCGGCCTTCACGTTGCTTGCCGGCTGTGGCCGGCTGGGAAGTCGACTGCTCAGAAACTGAAGAAGAAGAGACGACAGTGGATCGATCTTCCATGCAAGAAAGCCTCCGAACGGAAAGATCGTGGCATAAATACATTATGCGTCACGCCTGCCCAGCATTGCGCCAGGCAAGACTATCTGGGCCGGATTTTACTACGGTTTTGAGGCCGCTGATGGAAGAAATGTGATTCGAATCACCGCTGCAGCGCGCGACTAGCTGCATATCGTGGTAACCAAAGTACTAACGCGTTAAGTCCATATCCCATGAGCGCCCCAGCCCTTGCGCGACTTCCTGCCTTGGGATTCAAACCCTGCAGGCTTTACTATTAACCTATGCGCAGTCTCTTCTTCTCTTTCCTCGTGGCCTGCACCCTGGCCGCACCCTTCACCGCCCCGGCACAATCGGGCGAAGCTACGCCCCCGGCCTCTACCGCGAAAGAAAAAAAAGCAGCCAACGTCAGCCAGTCGACGCCCGGCGAATCAAAGCTAGGGGACCCCGGCTCTTCCAAGCTGCAAGAGCCCAAGCGCGATTACTCCCAGGAGGCGTTTGTCGTCGAGCAGTACCGTTCCCGCTACCGTTTTGAAAGCGATGGTACGGGACGCAAGGAAACGGTCGCTCGCATCCGCGTGCAGAGCGAGGCCGGAGTCCAGCAGTGGGGGCAGATTCAAGTGGGCTACAACTCCGCCAACGAACGTGTGGAGATTGCCTACGTTCGCGTGGTCAAGCCCGATGGCAGCGTGGTGAAGGCGGGCGATGATGCCGTGCAGGATCTTACTGCACCCGTGGAACGCGAAGCTCCGGTCTACACCGATTACCGCCAGAAGCACATCACCGTTCCCGGCCTGCGCCCCGGTGAAGTCCTCGAATACGACATGGTCACCCTGATTCACACGCCTCTGGCCGCCGGACAGTTCTGGGCCGACTACGATTTCGATAAGAACAACATCATGCTCGATGAAGAACTCGACGTGGATGTCCCCTCTGACCGGCCGCTCAAGCTGAAGAACAAGGCGGGCATGGATCCGAAGATTTCCGAAGAGAATGGACGGCGCATCTACCACTGGACCAGCTCTCACCTGGAGCGCGAAGACGATCAAAAAGACAAAGACAAGGATGACAAAGACAAGAAGAAAAAGAAGAGAAAGTCCGACGAGGAACGGCCCGACGTTCAATTGACCACTTTCGTCAGTTGGGAACAGATCGGCCGCTGGTATGCCGGTCTGGAGAAAGACCGGCGCGCGCCCTCGCCCGAAGTTCGCGCCAAGGCTGACGAGCTCACCAAAGGTCTCGACACCCAGTTAGATAAAGTCGAGGGTCTCTACGACTTCGTCGCCAAGAACTTCCGCTACGTCAGCCTGTCGCTGGGTGTGGGTCGCTATCAGCCCCACGCCGCCGCTGATGTTCTCCACGACCAGTACGGCGACTGCAAGGATAAGCACACCCTGCTGGCCTCCCTGCTGGAGGCCGAGGGCCTGCATGCGTCTTCCGTGTTGATCAACTCTAGCCGCAAGCTCGATCCCGATGTGCCTTCGCCCTCGCAGTTCGATCACGTTATCACCATGCTGCCCATGGGCAATCAGGAAGTCTGGATGGATACCACCAGCGAAGTCGCTCCCTTCCGCCTACTGGCCTTCAGTCTGCGCAACAAGCTGGCGCTGATCATTCCCGCCGACGGCTCCAAGCCGCATTTGGAAGAGACGCCGGCCGATACCCCCACGCCCGACCGCGAGATTTCCGAGATCGACGGAAAAGTAAATGAGATCGGCAAACTCGAAGCCCATGTCCACTACACTTTCGTCGGCGACGAAGAGCTCATGCTGCGTTCGATTTTCCGCCGTGTCCCGGAAGCGCAATGGCAACACGTGGTGGAGAACGTCAACGCCGGAATGGGCGGCGATCTCACGAACTTGAAAATCAGCGATCCGGCCGCGACTCGCGAACCTTTCACCATGTCCTACGATGTTGCCCGGCCAAACTTCCTCGACTGGTCGAAGAAAAAGTCCGACCTCACGCTGCCGCTTTGTCAGTTCAACCTGCCGGACCTCGGCGATGGCAATAGCGACGACGACAACAACGAGCCAGACGCCGAGACGCTGAAGCTCGGCCCCAAAGCGGAGTACGTCTACAAAATCAAGCTCGAACTCCCCGCCAAGTACACCGCTCATGCCCCGCTGGCTTTTTCTGTCAAGCGCGACTACGCGGAGTATCAAGCCACTTACCAGTTGGAAGGAAACATTTTCACCGCTGCAAGGACGCTTACCATGCGTCAGGACGAGCTGCCCGCGCCCCGCGCCACCGACTACCAGGCCTTCCGCCGCGCTGTCAGTTCTGACCTGGGACAGTTTCTTTCCGTCGAGAATACCGTGGCTGGCACTCCGACGCCGCCAGCCGATATGAAGGCCGATGACTTGTTTGAAAGCGGCCGCGCTGCCCTCGCTAGTAACAATCTCCCGCTGGCAATTCAACTTCTCAAGCGCGCTACGGAAGTGGACCCCAAGCACAAGTACGCCTGGTACGCGCTGGCCGTGGCCTACATGGGAATCCGCCAGGAGGGCGACGCCATCGCCGCGCTCAACCGGCAGATTGCCATCAATCCTTACGATGAGAACGCCTACAACGCCCTGGGCCGCGCCTACTGGCAGCAGCGCAAGTACGATGATGCCGTGACCGCCTTCAACAAGCAGATCGAGATCAATCCCCTCGACAAGTTCGCTCACGCCGGCCTGGGTGCAATGTATTCCGAGTGGCACAAGTACGCCGAGGCTGCGCCCGAGTTGGAGAAAGCGGCATCCCTCACCCCGGACAATCCAGAACTCCAGGTGAGCCTGGGCGATGCCTATCTCAACCTCGGCCAGGACGACAAAGCCCTGGCCACGTTTGACCACGCGGTTGAGCTCTCAGCCACGCCGCTGGTGTGGAACAACATCGCCTACCAGCTCTCGCTGAAGAAGTCCCACCTCGACCGCGCGCAGCAATACGCCGAGTCTGCGATCTCGGCCACTACGGCCGCATTGCGCAATATGTCACTCGACCGGCTAACGCCGCAAGACTTGCCTCTGGTGCCCTCCCTAATCGCCTATTGGGACACGCTGGGCTGGGTCTATTTCAACGAAAACAATCTGGATAAAGCCGAAAAATACGTCGCTGCAGCCTGGGGACTAGGTCACCACGGCGAAGTCGGCGACCATTTGGGGCAGATTTACGAAAAGCAGGGAAAGAAAGATCTGGCCCTGCGCACCTACGCGCTTTCCTTGAGCGCCCTCCGGCCCATCCCCGAAACCCTCGACCGGCTGGCCTCCCTGACCGGCGGCAACATTAAGGCAGACGCCGCGGTTGCAAAGTACAAAGAGAATTTGCAGCAGTTGCGCACCATCGACCTCGGCAAGGTAGCAAAAGAAACTGGCAGCGCCGAATTCTTCGTGTTACTCAGTCGTGGCAACGGTGCCGACGCTACCGTTGAAGCCGCGAAGTTCGCCAGCGGCGACGAAAAGCTAAAGGTCTTCACCGACGCCCTCCGCACTGCCGAGTACCCCCTAACCTTCCCCGACGACACCCCAGTAAAAATTCTCCGCCGCGGAATCTTGTCCTGCTCCACAGCAACGGGCACCTGCACGTTCGTCCTCACGCTGCCAGATGATGTGCGAACCGTGGACTGAAGTCCAAATCAAAGTTGTCATCCTGAGCGGAGTAACTGCTTTCGCGAAGCGAAAGCAGTTGCGGAGTCGAAGGACCCCTACCAGCGCATGTCATCGGCGGCCCTGCAAGGTATTTCGATAGATGATGCATGCTTCTGAGGGCGTCGCAGCCTTACTGTTTTCCACAACCGCCCTGTGACATCTAACCTTGTCCCGCAATTTAAATCGCGCGATTATGGTCGAGGCAGTGACGGTTGAAAGCACGCAGAGTGCCCAACCCCAAGCCCTTTGTTCTCAAGATTTTGATATCTAAGTTCTTTGAAAACCAGATTTTGCAAGATATGGTTTAGCGAAACCCGCGCCGGTCAAGGCTTTCAGGGGTATCGAAAGAAAAGTTTTAATCTGGAGATCTGACCTGGAAGCCAACCGGTCTACATGCCGGTACGTTCCGTCGAAAATTTATTTCACTCGGGAATCCACAGCAGGACGCCGCTCGTGCCACTCCGTCGCCGACTCGTAAGCATGAGCCAGCCTCAGTACCAACTCTTCGCGCCAGTGCGGTCCCGCGATCTGCAGTCCGATCGGCAACCCGCTTTTCGTAAAGCCGCAGGGCACCGAGATCGCAGGCAGTCCCCACACATTGAACGGCCGCGTGTTGCGCAGCAGCGTAAGCTCCGCCGGGCGAAGCGTGTCAGGTGTTTTCTTCAGATCAGCGATCGCCGGCGCCGGAATGGGCATCGTAGGCGTGACCAGCAAATCCACGTCGGCAAAGAAATCATGAGCTCGGCGTCGTTCCTGATCCAGTTCGCGACGCCGCTGAATATAGTCCGCTGCTGAAATGTTCGCCCCAGAGCGAATCCGCCGCAAAGTTTCCGGCTGGTACAGCTCAGGAATCTTAGCGATATTCTCGGCGTGATAGGCAAAAGATTCGGCGGCTTGCACGGTCCGGTCGCTCGTCACCTCGATCTGCATCTCCCGAACATTCGTCACCAGCGTACCGATCACGACCAGTGCCTCTTCCACCGCCGCGCGAATTTCATCATCCAGGTCGTCAAAAAAATACGCCCGCGGAACACCCACTCGGAGAGTCTTCGTCGCGTCGTGCAAGCCAGAGACATAATCCGACACCGCAACCTCGGCGCTGGAAGCGTCGAGCGCATCGTAGCCCGCGATGGCCTGCAGCACAGCAGCAGCATCGCCGACCGTCGCGGCCAGCGGTCCAACGTGGTCCAGCGACCACGAAAGTGGAATCACCCCGCGCGCGGACACGCGGCCATAAGTCGGCTTGATCCCCACGCACCCGCACAGAGCAGCCGGTTCGCGAATGGATCCGGCCGTATCGGTCCCAATCGCCGCGTAACACAGCCCGGCAGCAACAGCGGCCGCCGATCCTCCGGACGATCCTCCTGCGATATGCCCCGTATTCCAAGGATTGTGAACGTCGCCGAAGAAACTGACCAGCGAACTCCCGCCGTAGGCGAACTCATGCAGATTGTTCTTGCCCAGAATTACCGCACCTGCCCGCCGCAACCGCTGCACCACTTCCGCATCTTCAGTCGGGACTCTGTTCTGGTAAAGGCCGCTGGCCGCGGTTGTGCGCATGCCCGCGGTATCGATCAAGTCTTTCAGCGCAATCGGAATCCCATGCAGCGGCCCGCGCCATTCCCCGCGCGCAATTTCGATTTCCGCAGCCCGTGCCTCCACCAGCGCAGACTCAGCGGTTACCGTGATGAAAGCATTTAACGCAGGGTTGAGTTTCTCGATGCGATCCAGGCAGGCCCGAGTCAGTTCAACTGGAGGAATTTCCCTCCGCCGCAGACGCGGGCCAAGCTCAACGATCGTTTCGAGGATAGGCTTGGTCACAGGCGTCCTCATTGTATCTGCCGAACCTGAACCTTCCCCCAAACTCTTTACCTTTCTTTACGCCATCAGAAAAAAGCGACCAACAGCCAGAGCCTATAATCAAAAACGCTGCTCGCACACGGGAGGCAAGAATGGCGGAAATGACGATCACCCCTGTCGCGACCCACGGGTTCTTTGTCGACGGCCGTTGGATCGACGACGGCGACATCGTCGAGGTGCGCTCCCCATACGATGGCAGCGTAATTGGGCGAGTCGTCCAGGCGCGCCGCGAGCATACCGAAGCTGCGATCGCCTCCGCGGTGAAGGCGTTCAGCACTACCCGGCGTCTGCCCGCCTTCGAGCGCCAGCGTGTGCTGCGGCGTGTGGCGGAGGCGATTGCGGAGCGCCGCGACGAATTCTCCCGCACCATCGCGCAAGAGGCCGGCAAGCCGATCAAGCTGGCGCGCATCGAAGTGGACCGCGCCGTGTTCATCTTCAACGTCGCGGCGGAAGAGGCCACACGCATTTACGGCGAGTATCTGCCCCTCGATTGGCAGGAGTTTACCGCGGGACGCTGGGGCATCGTGAAGCGCTTTCCCCTCGGCCCGATCGCGGGTATCACGCCTTTCAATTTTCCGCTGCACCTCGTCTCGCACAAGGTGGCGCCGGCCATTGCGGCGGGTTGCTCCATGGTGTTGAAACCTGCGCCGCAAACTCCGTTGTGCTCGCTATTGCTCGCGGAGTGCGTGCAGCAAGCGGGCTGGCCCGATGGCGGTCTGAACGTGCTTCCGCTTTCGAACGACGACGGCAGCCTGCTGGTCACCGACGAGCGCATTAAGTTGATCAGCTTTACCGGCAGCGTGCCCGTGGGTTGGGACATCAAACGCCGCGCCGGCAAGAAGAAAGTTGCGCTCGAACTGGGCGGCAACGCCGGCGCCATCGTGCACAGCGATGCCGACATTGCCTATGCCGCGGAGCGCTGCATTACCGGAGGCTTCGGCTACGCCGGCCAGACCTGCATTTCCGTGCAGCGCATTCTGGTGGAGCAATCGGTCTACGGCAAGTTCACCGATCTTCTTGTCGAAGGCGCCCGGAAGCTGCAAACCGGCGATCCCATGGAGGAATCGACCGACGTCGGTCCGCTGATTCGCGAGAGCGATGCCATCCGCGTCACCAATTGGGTGGGGGAAGCGGTTCGGTCCGGGGCGCGGCTGCTGTGCGGCGGTGCCCGCCACGGTTCCGTCGTTCTTCCGACAGTGCTGACCGGCACCAAGCCCGACATGAAAGTAAACTGCCAGGAGATTTTCGGCCCAGTCGTGACCGTCGAGCCATACCAGAATTTTGACGAAGCGCTGCGGCGAATCAACAACTCCAACTACGGCCTGCAGGCAGGCTTGTTCACTCGCGATGTCAAGCTGCTTTTCCAGGCGTACGACGAATTGGAAGTGGGTGCTTTGATTGCAGGCGACATCCCTTCATTCCGCATCGACCAGATGCCCTACGGCGGCGTGAAGGACTCCGGGCTTGGCCGCGAAGGCCTGCGCTACGCGATCGAGGAAATGACCGAGCCGAAACTGCTGGTGATGAATCTGCGGTAGGCCGCGGAAAAGTACGCGACAACCACGCGTCAAGTATTTATAATCTCCAGTTCTCATACCTGACGCGAGAAAATCAGTGGGTGTTTTCTTTTGCGTCGTAACCATCACACTTCCATAAATTGGGGGTCTGCCGGGTCTCATTCGTACTTTCTGAAGTCTGTAAGTAAGCATGCCGCAGATTTTTCATCGCAGCACCAACACCCTGTCGCGGGCCACGATTTTTGGCGCGGTCTTCGTCGTAGCCGCGCTCAGTTGGGTGGCGATGGAGATCCAGCGTTCCCCTTACGTTACCTATGCCGGAGTACGGAAGCCGCAGCCCGTGCCCTTCAGCCATCAGCATCACGTCTCCGGACTCGGGATCGACTGCCGCTACTGCCATACCTCGGTTGAGACTTCGAGCTTCGCCGGCATTCCGCCCACCAAGACTTGCATGAACTGCCACTCGCAGATCTGGACCAACGCGCAGCTGCTGGAGCCCGTCCGCGCCAGCTACCGCTCGGGCGAGTCGCTGCAATGGACGCGGGTGAACCAGCTCCCCGACTTCGTCTTTTTCAATCACAGCATTCATATCAATAAGGGCGTGGGCTGCAACACCTGCCACGGTCCGGTCGATCAGATGCCCCTGATGTATCAACAGGAGTCGTTGCAGATGGAGTGGTGTCTCAGCTGTCATCGCGCTCCGGAAAAGAATCTGCGCCCGCGCGATCAAGTATTCAACATGCGCTACCAACAGCCCACGAGCGCGAGCCCCGTTGCAGTCGACGGTCAGAGCTTTACCGATCAAATCGACTTGGGATCGGCGCTGGTGAAAAAGTACAACGTCCGCAGCGTGAAAGACATTACCAGTTGCAGCACGTGTCATCGCTGAAATGCAGATGAAAATGGACGAGCAAACCAAGACCGGATTGCGGAAAAAGCAAGAAGATGTTTGCCCGAACAAGAAGGGCAAACTGGATCTGGAGGCCGTCCGCACACAAATCGAAGAGGCGACTCAGAAGGCCCGTCCGGAATACTGGCGCAGCCTCGAAGAACTCGCCGGCAGCCCCGCTTTCCAGGAAGCGCTGCACCGCGAATTTCCTAAAGGCGCTTCTGAGTGGGTCGATTCCGTCTCGCGCCGTGGCTTCCTCAAAGTAATGGGCGCGTCCATGGCGCTGGCCGGAATGACCGGATGCGTGCGCCTGCCGGTCGAACCCATCGTTCCCTACGTCCGCCAGCCGGAAGACGTGATTCCCGGCCGTCCTCAGTTCTACGCCACGGCGATGACGCTGGGCGGATACGCCAGCCCGCTGCTGGTCGAGAGCCATCTCGGACGTCCGACAAAGATTGAAGGCAACGATAAGCATCCCGCATCGCTCGGCGGAACCGACATTTTTGCGCAGGCCCACGTTCTCGGCCTGTACGATCCCGACCGCTCGCAGAGCGTGGTGTCGATGGGCGACCAGCGCTCATGGCAGTCGTTCATAACCGCGCTCCACGGTCCGCTCAGCGCGCAGAAGGCGCTTCAGGGCGCGGGCATTCGCATTCTTACGCCGACAATTTCTTCGCCCACGCTTGCCGATCAGCTGCGCAACTTTTTGAAGATTTATCCGCAGGCGAAGTGGCATGTGTATGAGCCGGTCAATCGCGACAACGTGCTCGAAGGCGCGAAGCTGGCCTTCGGCCAGCCGGTCGAGACGCGCTACGATTTCGAGAAGACCGACGTAATTGTCTCGCTCGACGCCGACTTTCTGTACGCAGGTTTTCCGGGGAATGTCCGCTACATCCGCGACTTCGCCAAGCGCCGCAATCCCGATGGCAACATGAACCGGCTGTATGTGATCGAGAGCACCCCGACGACTACGGGGGCGAAGGCGGATCATCGGCTGCCCTTGCGGGCTTTGGACATCGAAAATTTTGGACGCGGAGTTAGTTCCCTGCTGAGCATGAACTTGAACGGAGGAGGCGCGCTGGCTGGGCTCGATCCGTCGCATTCGTGGGGCACTGATGAGCGCGCCTTTGCAGTCAGTCTAGTTCGAGACTTAGCAAGTCGTCGCGGATCGAGTCTTGTGGTCGCGGGGGATCATCAGCCGCCGGCTGTGCACGCGGTTGCACATGCCATGAACCAAGCGCTCGGAAATGTAGGCGAGACGGTTTTCTATACCGATCCCGTCGATACGAACCCGGTTGTCCAGAATCAATCGATCGAAACTCTTGTCAATGACATTCGCGGCGGGTTTGTCGATCTATTGGTTATCATCGGGAGCAATCCGGCATACGACGCGCCTGCCAATCTTAACTTCGCCGACGCGCTCAAGAATGGCAAGGCCCAACTGCGCGTGCACCTCGGCCCCTATCAGAACGAAACCGCCGAACTATGTCAGTGGCACATCAATCAGGCACATGAACTCGAAACTTGGGGAGACGCGCGCGCCTATGACGGAACCGTTAGCGTTATTCAGCCTCTGATTGCGCCGCTGTACAACGGCAAGAGCGCTCTGGAATTCGTAGCGCTGCTCTCCGGACAAGCCGATGCGTCAGGTTACGACCTGGTTCGGGCTTATTGGCAGAAACATCACGCCGCCGCTGACTTCGAGCCATTCTGGCGAAAATCTCTTCACGATGGCTGGATCGAAGGTACAACGTTCGAATCCAAACCAATTTCCCTGCGGACCACCAACGTTCCGGGGTTTGGGTCCACTGACAACGCCATCGAGCTCAACATCCGCCGCGATCCCACGATCTACGATGGACAATTCTCCAACAACGGCTGGCTGCAGGAACTACCCAAGCCGATGACCAAGCTCACCTGGGACAACGCCGTGCTCATCGGCCCCAAGATGGCGGAGCGGCTGCAGATCAAAGTGGAAGATGTTGTCGAACTTGAATTGAATGGCAAGAAAGTCACCGGCCCGGTTTGGATTCAAGCGGGCCATCCCGACAACTCAGTCACGGTGACGTTAGGCTACGGACGCCGCCGCGCCGGCCGCGTCGGAACCGCGCAAGGCTTCGATGCCTACGCGCTGCGCACGACCGCCGCGCCGTGGATCGCCACCGGACTGCAAATCCGCAAGACTGGAGAAACTCATAAGCTCGCCTCGACCCAGGGCTATCAGAGCATGGATACGCCGGATGGCGGGCATCGTCCGCTGGTCCGCGAGACCACGCTTGAGGAATACCGCAAAGAACCAAACTTCGCGAAAGAAGAAGAGCCCGCGCCCGGGCTCACGCTCTACAAGCCTTATCCCTACAAAGAAGAAGACTACGCGTGGGGCATGGCGATCGACCTGAACTCTTGCGTGGGCTGCAACAACTGCATGCTGGCCTGCCAGTCGGAGAACAACATCGCCGTCGTCGGCAAAGAACAGACCGTCATCGGCCGCCACATGCACTGGATTCGCGTTGACGCCTATTACCAAGGCGACCGCGACAATCCCAAGGCATTGTTCCAGCCCGTGCCCTGCATGCAATGCGAGAACGCCCCCTGTGAAGTGGTTTGCCCGGTGGGCGCGACCAACCACTCGACAGAGGGTCTGAACGACATGGTCTACAACCGATGCGTGGGCACGCGTTATTGCTCGAACAACTGTCCTTATAAGGTGCGGCGGTTCAACTTCCTGCTGTTTCAGGACTGGGAGACGCCGCAGTACAAGATGATGCGCAATCCCGACGTCAGCGTGCGCAGCCGCGGTGTGATGGAGAAGTGTACCTACTGCGTGCAGCGCATCAACGAGCGCCGCATCGACGCCGAACGTGAAGACCGCAAGATCAACGACAGCAATCACGAAGACGAGTTGAAGACCGCCTGTCAGCAATCATGTCCGGCAGGCGCAATCATCTTTGGCAACATCAACGACCCCAACAGCAAGGTCTCGAAATTAAAGGCGCAGGCGCGCAACTACAGCCTGCTGGGCGAGCTAAACACGCGCCCGCGCACCACGTATCTGGCCGAAGTGAGCAACCCGAACCCGGACCTGAAAGCGTAGGCACGGGCGAGAAATACATGGGCGAGAAATAATTGGACCAGCAATACAAAATGACGGCCAGCGCGCCAGAGACGCCGGTAATCGAGCCGGGCTACACCTTCGCCACGGTCACGGAAAAGATCAGCGCGATTGTGCTGACCCGTCCCGCCTCGAACGGATGGTTTGTAGGTTTCGGCATCGCGTTTCTGCTGACGATGATGATGCTCTACGCCATCGGCTACCTTTTCCTGAAAGGCATTGGGATCTGGGGCGTAACCATTCCCATCGGCTGGGGCTTCGCCATCGTCAACTTTGTGTGGTGGATCGGCATCGGCCACGCCGGCACGTTGATCTCAGCCATCCTTCTTCTTTTGCGCCAGTCGTGGCGCAATTCCATCAACCGCTTCGCCGAGGCGATGACCCTATTTGCAGTGGCCTGCGCGGGAATCTTTCCCGCCATCCACGTCGGGCGTCCCTGGCTGGCTTACTGGCTGTTCCCTTATCCCAGCACCATGGGCGTGTGGCCGCAATTCCGCAGTCCGCTCATATGGGACGTTTTCGCCGTCTCCACCTACGCCACCATTTCAGCACTGTTCTGGTTTATGGGCCTGATTCCTGACATGGCGACGCTGCGCGATCGCGCCGCGCATCCCGTGACCAGAATGATCTACGGCATGCTTTCGATGGGCTGGCGGGGGTCAGCGCGGCATTGGCATCGCTACGAAACCGCGTACCTGCTGCTTGCCGGATTAGCCACGCCCCTGGTGCTCTCAGTCCACACCGTCGTGAGTTTCGACTTCGCGATCGGCATCGTCCCCGGCTGGCACACGACCATCTTCCCACCCTACTTTGTTGCCGGTGCGATCTACTCCGGTTTCGCCATGGTGCTGATGCTGGCGATCCCGATCCGCAAGATCTACGGACTCGAAGACTTCATCACCGAACGCCATCTCCAGAACTCGGCAAAAGTCATGCTTGCGACGGGCCTGATCGTGGCCTACGGCTACGGCATCGAGGCCTTCATGGGCTGGTACAGCGGTGATCGTTACGACGCCTTCACCCTCTGGAACCGCTTGCATGGTCCGTACGCCGTCCCGTACTGGTCTCTCCTCGCCTGCAATATCTTCATTCCGCAGGTGCTGTGGATTCGCAAGCTCCGCACCAGCCCGGTGGCGCTGTTCCTGATTTCCGGTGTGATCCTGGTTGGCATGTGGCTGGAGCGCTTCATCATTGTCGTCGTCAGCCTGCACCGCGACTTCCTCACGTCTTCGTGGGGAATGTACTACCCCACGCGCTGGGACTGGATGACCTACATCGGCACCATCGGAATGTTCCTCGCGGCGATTTTCTTGTTCGTGCGCATCCTGCCTATGATTTCGATCTTTGAAATGCGGACTCTGCTGCCGGAAGCGGAGGTGAAAGAATGATGTCGAGGTGCAGAAAATGAAGCGCGATCCCGTTTACGGCATAATGGCGGAGTTTGATTCCGCTACCGCCCTGGTGGAAGCGGCGCGCCGCACGCATCAGGCGGGTTACAACAAGATCGATGCCTACAGCCCGTTTCCCATCGAAGGCCTGGCCGAGGAGATTGGCTTTCACCGCGACGAAGTTCCGCTGGTAGTGCTGATCGGCGGCCTCATCGGCGGCCTCACCGGATACCTGATGCAGTACTGGATGTCTGCCGTCGATTACCCGCTCAACATCGGGGGCAAACCGTACCATTCGTGGCCGGCCTTCATCGTGATCACTTTCGAGATGACCATTCTTTTTGCCGGAATCTCCGCGGTGTTCGGCATGCTTGCACTGAATGGCCTGCCCATGCCCTATCATCCGGTGTTCAACGTGCCGCGTTTTGCCCTGGCATCGAAAGACCGTTTCTTCCTGATCGTGTTTTCTTCCGATCCCAAGTACGATCCGTCCGGCACGCGCAGTTTTCTGCAAGGCCTGCAGCCGCGCTCGATTTCGGAGGTGCCCAGCTGATGCGGCGTCTCCTCCAAATTTCGGCCCACTCATTAGACGGCGGGTGCCCCATTCTTGCGCGCTCTTTGCGCAAAAGTGGGATTTCACAGACGTCTCACCCTTGGGATTTTCTGGTGCTGGGGCTCCTCATGGCGGCGGTCACCCTGCTCTCCGCCTGCCGCATCGACATGCACGTCCAGCCGAAGCAGAATCCGCTTTCCCGCAGCGACTTCTTCCCCGATCAGCGCTCTGAGCGTCCGCCGGTTGAAGGCACGGTAGCGCGCGGCCAATTGCACGAAGACACTTATTTCTACACCGGAAAGCTCGGCAACAATCCCGGCGACTACATGCCGTTTCCCGTAACCAAAGAAGTTCTCGAACGCGGACGTGAGCGCTACAACATTTTCTGCGCTCCCTGTCACTCACGGGTCGGCGACGGCAACGGCTTCGTCCCGTCCCGCGGTTTCGCGCGCAAGCCGCCGTCGTATCACATCCCGCGCTTACAGAAAGCCCCCCTGGGCTATTTCTACGATGTGATGACCAACGGCTTCGGCATCATGCCCGACTACGCTTCGCAGATTCCACCGCGAGACCGCTGGAACATAGTGGCCTACATCCGCGCCCTGCAGCTAAGTCAAAGCGCCACCATGGCGGACGTTCCTGCGGGACAGCCGGTCCCGTCGGAGCCGCCGCAATTCCGCGGTCAGCCGGGATCGGGCGCGACCCTTCCGGTGATTGAGCCCGCAACAAATTCACAGACCGAGGGCCAGAAGAAGGAAGACCAGAAATGAGCGCCGCGATCACTCCCCATCTCGATCTGACTGCGCCAGAGGTCGTAAGGAAAATCTCGCAGCGCTCGCTCGCGATTGGCGTTATCTTCGGAGTGATCGCCGTTGTGTTGGCCCTCAAGCAGCCCGATCAGTTCTATCGTGCCTACCTGCTCGGCTTTATGTGCTGGCTGGGAGTCGCTCTCGGTTCCATGGCGATTCTCATGATCCGTCACCTCACCGGCGGCGGCTGGGGCACGGTGATCCGCCGCATCCTGGGCGCGGCCATGCGCACGCTGCCGCTACTTGCGATTCTCTTCATTCCTGTCGTCCTCGGAATCCGGCGGCTCTACATCTGGGCCCAGCCACTCGAAAATATCCAAGACAAACATCTCCGCGAGCACCTCGAACAGATCACTCAGACCTATCTGACGGTAAACGGCTTCGTCATTCGCGCGGTATTCTACTTCGCAATCTGGAATCTGCTCTCGTTCCTGCTGTCCAAGTGGTCGAAAGAAACCGACAAACCCGGTGGTCCGGACAACAGTGGACGCTTCAAGGCAGTCAGCGGCCCCGGTCTTATCCTCTACGGCTTTACCATCTCGTTTGCCGCCATCGACTGGGTGATGTCGCTCGATCCCAGTTGGATCTCCACCATCTTCGGCTTGCTCATCCTAATCGGAGAAGTGCTGTCAGCCATGTGCTTCGCGGTGGTGGTCGAGCGAATCCTCTTCAATTACAAACCCATGTCGGAGATGTTGAAGCCCGATTTCGTCCACGACCACGGCAAGTGGATGCTCACCTTCATCATGGTCTGGGCCTATTTCTCATTCTCGCAGTGGCTTATTATTTGGGCGGGTAACCTGCCCGCGGAAATCACTTTTTATCTGCGCCGACTGAACGGCGGCTGGGGAGCGATTGGGCTCTTTCTGGTCCTATTCCACTTCGTGATCCCTTTTGCGCTTTTGCTCTCGCGTCCCTTCAAGCGTGACATTCGCCGGCTGGCGTGGCTCGCGGTCTGGCTCATGCTGATGCGTTACCTCGATTTGTTTTGGATCATCGAGCCAAACTTTTCCCAGACTATCGTTCTGACCCTGGCTGATGTAGTCGTACCCATCGCCATCGGAGGAATCTGGCTTTGGTATTTTTTCCGCAACCTGGCTTCGCTGCCGCTCCTGCCGGCCTATGACACGGACGCCCACGAAGTTCTGCACCCGGCATATGAAACGCATGTGTAGCGCATAACGCATAAAGAAAGATGACCAGCGAAACCAAACACGAGAGCACGACCGGCCACGGGAGCTTTGAGCGCCAGGACCTGCAAGCGTCCGGCGTTCTCTATTTTCTCCTTGGCTTGGCGGTCGCCGTGTTGCTCTGCATTCTCGGTCTCAGAGGTCTTTTCGTGTTTCTCGATCATCGCGAAAAGGCCGCGCAGCCCGCGGTGGACCCGCTCGTGACGAACGTTCCAACGGATACCCGAAGGATTTCAAACCCCGACGAATACCTGAAAAAGGCTTTCCCGGATCCCCGCCTCGAGACGGATGAACGGAATCAGTTGAATAAGGAAACCGTGCGCGAAGAAGGGCTGCTGTACAGCTACGGCTGGGTCGACGAGAAAGCCGGCACCGTCCACATCCCAATCGAGCGTGCCCTGGATTTAATCGTGCAGCGAGGTCTCCCGGTGCGTCCGCAAGGCGGGGCCAGCGCTGCTGCTGCCCTAGCCGTTAGTAAGGATGAAAAAAAGTGAACTCGAGGAAGAACAAGTCGATTTCTATGGCAGGCGTTTTGCTGGCACTCGCGTTGCTGTCTGCCTCTGCAGGGGCGCAAATGAACAACGGAGTGATGTCTCCTCCGGCGAACACGCGCCCGCCAAGGCTCGAGAATGTCGGCATCGAGCAACACCTCGACGCGCAGGTGCCGCCCGATCTCACTTTCCGCGACGACACCGGCAAGACTGTGAAGCTCGGCGACTATTTCGGCCACAAGCCCCTGATCCTCAACCTGGTTTATTACAACTGCACTATGCTGTGCGGGGAAGCACTTGCCGGGCTTGCCAGCGCCATGCGCCTGGTGAAGTTCGACGTAGGCACTGAATTCGACGTAGTCACTGTGAGCTTTGATCCGCGCGAAACTCCAGAGATGGCGGCCGCCAAGAAGAAGGACTACGTTGGCCGCTATGGTCGCGCCAATGCGGCTGCAGGCTGGCATTTTCTCACCGGCCAGCCGGACTCGATTAACGCGCTCACCAAGGCGGTAGGCTTTCAGTATCAATACGATCCCAAGACCAATCAGTACGCGCATGCCACAGCCATCATGGTGTTAACGCCACAAGGCCGCATCTCGCGCTACTTCTACGGCGTGGATTTTCCCCCCAAGGATTTGCGCATGGGGCTGGTGGAGGCTTCGCAAGGCAAGATCGGGAATGCCGTGGATGCGGTCCTGCTCTATTGCTATCACTATGATCCGGAGACTGGAAAATATGGCGCGATGGTAGCCAACATTCTGCGTCTTGCGGCGGCCGCGACAATTCTCTTCATGGGTACTCTTCTTTTTATTCTGTGGCGGATGGATCTTTCGGTGACTAAGAAGACGGCAACAAAGACAAGGTATGCTCAATAATTTTCCATTATGGCCGGAGCAGGCCTCCACGATGGCGGTCCACGTAGATGCTCTCTACATTTTCCTGCTCATCGTCACCGGGATGATGACCCTGCTCATCTTCGTCTGCCTCATCTACTTCGCTGCCCGCTTTCGCTACCGCCCCGGCGTTCCTGCCGAGCAAATCGAAGGTTCCACTCCGCTCGAAATCACCTGGAGCACAATTCCATTCCTTGTCTTCATGGCGATCTTTGCCTGGGGTGCGGTCGTGTATTTCAAAGAACGCACTCCACCGGACGATTCCACCGAAGTTTATGTCGTGGCAAAACAATGGATGTGGAAACTCGAGCACTCCGAAGGTCAGCGTGAGATCAACGAACTGCACGTCCCCGTCGGACGGGACGTGAAATTGATCATGACCTCGCAGGACGTGATTCACAGCTTCTACATACCGGCCTTTCGCATTAAGCAGGACGTGCTGCCCGGCCGCTACACCGTCGAATGGTTCCGCGCTACCAAGCCGGGCACTTATCACCTGTTCTGTGCGGAATACTGCGGCACCCAGCATTCCGGCATGGTCGGTTCCATCGTAGTCATGGAGCCGGCTCAGTACGAAGCCTGGATGAACGGCGGCTCTACTGGTCCGCTCTCAGCGACCGGCGAAAAGATTTTCGCCGAGCTAGGCTGCTCCACCTGCCATCGCAATGACACCCAGGGACGCGGCCCGAACCTGCAGGGAGTTTTTGGCAAGCCGGTTCAACTCGAAGATGGACGCACCGTCACCGCCGACGAGAACTACGTTCGCGAATGCATCCTTGACCCAGGCGCGAAGCGGGTGAAAGGATTCCAGCCCATTATGCCCACGTTTCAGGGACTGGTCAGCGAAGAACAGGTAAATGCCCTGGTCGCCTATATCAAGTCGATTTCGGCGACCAAGGGTGATGCGGGCAAGACCAGCGCCAGCACGGCCGCGCCCGAAGCCGAACCGAATGGAAGTCAGGTGCAATAAGATGCCAACTCCGATGCCTCAACCCGAACGCGAGAATTACCTGAACAAAGAGTACGGAGTTTGGTCGTGGCTGCTAACCACTGACCACAAACGCATCGCCCTTCTCTATCTCCTCTCCATCACATTCTTCTTCTTTATCGGAGGCTTCTTCGCCCTGCTCATTCGCCTCGAACTGCTCACCCCCGCGGGCGACCTGGTGCAAGCCGATACCTACAACAAGCTTTTCACCATGCACGGCATGGTCATGGTTTTCTTTTTCCTGATTCCCTCCATTCCTGCCGTGCTGGGAAATTTTCTCGTGCCCATGATGATCGGTGCGAAGGACCTCGCCTTCCCCCGAATCAACCTGCTGAGCTGGTACCTCTACATCATCGGCGGCGTGATGATGCTGCACTGCATGCTGACCGGTGGCGTCGATACCGGATGGACCTTCTACGCTCCCTTCAGCACCAACTTCTCCAACACAAAAATTGTTGAAGCGGGACTGGCAATCTTCGTCGCCGGATTCTCCTCCATCCTCACCGGCCTGAATTTCGTCGTGACCATCCATCGCATGCGCGCGCCGGGCATGACCTGGTCGCGCCTGCCGCTGTTCATCTGGGCGCACTACGCGACCAGCATCATCCAACTTCTGGGAACGCCGGTCATCGCCGTCACCATCGTGATGGTCGCTGCCGAACGCGCGTTGCACCTCGGCATCTTCGATCCCAAACTCGGTGGCGATCCTCTTCTCTTCCAGCATCTGTTCTGGTTCTATTCCCATCCCGCCGTCTACATCATGATTCTCCCGGCGATGGGAGTCGTCACCGAAATCATCGCCTGCTTCTCGCGCAAGCGCATTTTCGGTTACAGCTTCGTGGCTTTTTCCTCCATCGCGATTGCCGTCTTTGGCTTCCTGGTCTGGGCACACCACATGTTCGTAGCCGGAATGTCGGTCTACGCCGCGCTGGTATTTTCCCTGCTGAGCTACGCCGTCGCCGTGCCTTCCGCCATCAAAGTATTCAACTGGACGGCTACTCTCTACAAGGGTTCCATCCACTACGATGCGCCCATGCTGTACGCCTTCGGCTTCTTGGGTCTCTTCACCATCGGCGGCCTCACGGGACTTTTCCTGGCCGCTCTCGGCATCAACGTCCACGTCACCGACACCTACTTCATCGTGGCCCACTTCCACTACATCATGGTCGGGGGCGCGGTCATGGGTTATCTCGGCGGAATGCATTTCTGGTGGCCGAAGATTTCCGGCAAATTGTATCCCGAAGGCTGGGCTCGCCTGGCGGCGCTGATCGTTTTCATCGGCTTCAACCTTACGTTCTTCCCGCAGTTCATTCTCGGCTACATGGGTATGCCGCGCCGTTACTACGATTACAGCCACATGCCCGAATTCCAGGTGTTGAACGTGCTATCGACTGCCGGCGCCACGGTCCTCGGTGTGGGATATCTGCTGCCTATGATCTATTTCCTTTGGTCCATGCGCTACGGCAAGCCCGCATCCGACAATCCGTGGAATGCTGCCGGACTGGAATGGAAAACCCCGTCCCCGCCGCCCACCTTCAACTTCGACGAAGAACCCGTCGTGACCTGGGAAGCCTATAACTACGACGAGCTGGACTCGCCCGATAAAGACGCGCCCAGCAAAGAGGAGGTCCCCGCTGCCCGATAGCTCCACAGCGACCGGCCTTCACACAGAGGAGCAGCACGACCCGGCGCTCCTGCACCACTTCGCCGAGGCCCAGCAGCAGCGCGATGCCGCTAGCCTGGGAATGTGGGTCTTCCTGGGCACTGAAGTCATGTTTTTCGGCGGCCTCTTCTGCGCCTACCTGGTTTATCGCCTGAAATACTTCGGCGATTTCGGTGCCGCCAGCAAGACGCTCAACGTCACTCTAGGCGCTACCAACACCGCCGTCCTCATCTGCAGCAGTTTGACCGTAGTCCTCGCCGTCTGGGCCGCCCAAACCGCCCGCCGTACCCTGCTCATCGTGAGCCTGATCCTGACACTCCTCCTCGGCCTCGTCTTTCTCGGCATCAAGGGAGTCGAGTACAACGACAAGTTCGTAGAGCATCACGTCCCGGGCGCTTCCTTCAGTTTCAACAATGTGCCGATCCCCGGCCATCCCGGGCAGTACGCCGACCCGCAGCACGCGCAGCTATTCTTCTCTCTTTACTTCGTCATGACGGGCCTGCACGCGCTGCACATGATCATCGGCCTAGGCATTTTTCTCTGGCTCTTAACCATGGCTTGGAAGGGACGTTTCACGCCTGAGTGGCACACTCCAGTCGAGATCGGCGGCCTTTACTGGCACTTCGTCGACATCATCTGGATTTATCTGTTCCCATTGCTCTACCTGATTGACCGGCACCCGTGAGGTTTGCTGTCTGAGGCTTATTATGTCTGACCATTCCAAATCGTCGCCGCTGCCAACCTACTTCGCCGTCTTCATCGCGCTGCTCATTGGCACGGGTCTAACCGTCTACGCCTCGGGCTTGGATCTGGGCCCATTCAACGCTCCTATCGCCCTCACCATCGCCAGCGTCAAAGCCACTCTGGTCGCTCTCTTCTTCATGCACATCAAAGGCGCCAGCGAAAAGCTGACGAAGCTGGTCGTGATCTCGGCATTATTCTTCCTGCTCCTGTTGCTGGGACTCACCATGACGGACTACGCCACTAGGCCATGGAGCTAAGGTTTATCCCGCTCCGTTTTCTATCCAATCTGCGCTATACTCGCGCCGATCGCCTGCAACACTAATCGGCGTGAGGTGACCTATGGCATTCTGCAATTCTTGTGGTGCAAGTATCGCTCCCGGAACCAGATTCTGTAACCAGTGCGGCAAAGCAATACTCACTTCATCGCCTACTACCGTCGCATCGCCGCCCGTGGGTGGTTCTGCGCCTCCAGCGGCTCCTACTCCCGCACCCACCTCGGGCGGCGGTGCTCTGAAGGTCATTCTGATCGTGGTAGGCGTGATCGTGCTCGTGGGAATCCTCGGCGTCACTTCGATCGCGTTTGTCGCCTGGCACATCGCTCACCGCACCCACATTCACCAGGAGGGCGACAATGTGAAGGTGGAAACACCGTTCGGTAGCGTCCAGGCTACGAAAGATCCGCAAGAAGCGGCTCGCAATTTGGGAGTGGATGCCTATCCCGGGGCACAAATCCTCCAGCAAGGCGCTGTTTCCGCGAACTTGGGAAGCATTCACACCGTGGCCCTCAACTTCGAGACCTCCGATTCCGTGGACAACGTTTGTAGCTTCTACAAGGCCAAGTTCCCCACTGCGATGGTTAGGAGCACAGAAGCGAATCAGTGCTCGATTGTCTCCAACGATCAGAAAAACATGATCACCATCAACGCCAAAACACAAAACGGCAAGACCCGAATTGTGATCACGAACGTGAGTAAGTCTGGCGCGGCGAACCCGTCCCCGAATTAGAAAAGAACCGGTCCCATGCCAGACCCATTAGGGGAACGCTTACAGGCCTCAAAGTCAAAGTCCGCACAGGTCGATGCACCGCGGCTGGCCGAAGCCCTGCGCGCACAAATCCGCGGCGGATTTCATGGTGATGTCCGTTTCGACCGCGGCACCCGTGCTCTCTACGCTACCGACGGCTCCAACTACCGCCAGGTCCCCATCGGCGTCGTGCTCCCCCACGATGCCGACGATGTTCAGGCCACAGTCGCCCTCTGCCGCCAGTTCGGCGCTCCACTTCTCTGCCGCGGTGGTGGCACGTCTCTCGCCGGCCAATGCTGTAACGTCGCTGTCATCCTCGATTTCTCAAAATACATGTCGAGGATTCTCGAAATCGATCCCGCCCGCCGCATTGCCCGCGTACAGCCCGGAGTGGTGCTCGATCATCTCCGCACCGCCGCCGAAAAACACCATCTCACCTTCGCTCCCGACCCCGCCACCCACGACCGCTGCACTCTAGGCGGCATGATCGGCAACAACTCCTGCGGCGTACATTCCGTCATGGCCGGCAAAACTGACGACAACATTGAAGCGCTTGAAATCCTCACCTACGACGGCGTGCGGATGAGAGTCGGCGCCACGTCAAGCGAAGAACTCCAACGCATCGCAGAAGCGGGCGGACGCCACGCCGAAATCTACGCAAGACTGCAAACCCTCGCCGCCACCTACGGCGATCTAGTCCGCCAGCGCTTTCCTAACATTCCTCGCCGTGTCTCCGGCTACAACTTGAACTTCCTTCTGCCCGAGAACGGCTTCCACGTGGCCCGCGCGCTAGTCGGCTCCGAAGGCACCTGTGTCACGGTTCTCGAAGCGACCTGCCGTCTCGTTGAGAGCCCGCCTGAACGCGTGCTGCTGGTCGTCGCCTATCCCGACATTTATCAATGTGCCGATCACGTTCCCGAGATCATGACGCACAAACCCATCGGCCTCGAAGGCTTCGACGATCTCCTGGTTGGCTATACGCGAATGAAAGGGATCAACTCCGAAGGCCTCGCGCTCCTACCCGAAGGCGGCGGATGGCTGATGGTTGAATTCGGCGCAGAAACCGCGCGTGAGGCTGAATCCCAGGCCCGCCGCCTGATGCAGACTCTCACCAGTAGCTCTCATCCTCCCAACCTGCGTCTCTTCACTCAGAAGCAACAGATCAAGCGTGTCTGGGAGGTCCGGGAATCAGCCCTCGGAGCAACTTCCCATGTCGCTGGTGAACCGATGAGTTGGGAAGGCTGGGAAGATGCCGCCGTAGCTCCCGAAAAACTCGGCGGCTATCTGCGCGATTTGCGCAAGATGTTTGCCGCCTACGGTTACAAGGGCGCGCTCTACGGCCACTTCGGCCACGGCTGCGTCCACACCCGCATCAATTTCGATCTGCAATCGAAAGCCGGCATCGCCAAGTTCCGTAAGTTTATGGAAGAAGCTGCCGATCTCGTGGTCGGTTCTGGTGGCTCGATCTCCGGCGAGCACGGTGACGGTCAGGCCCGTGGCGAGCTTCTACCTAAAATGTTTGGCCCCGAACTGGTTCAGGCCTTCCGCGAATTCAAGTCCGCTTGGGATCCCGAATGGAAGATGAATCCCGGCAAGCTGATCGAGCCTTACAAGCTCGACGAAAACCTCCGCCTCGGCGCCCCCTACTCTCTCTGGGAACCGAAAACCAATTTTCAATTCCTCGCCGACCACGGCAGCCTCGCTCAGGCCACTCTTCGCTGCGTGGGCGTGGGCAAGTGCCGCCGCGACGAAGGCGGCGTGATGTGCCCCAGCTACCGCGCCACGCGCGACGAAGAACACTCCACCCGCGGCCGCGCTCACCTGCTATGGGAAATGACCCAGGGCGAAGGTCGAAGAGACGGGATCATCCGCGATGGCTGGCGTAGCGAAGAAGTCAAACAGTCGCTCGATCTCTGCCTCGCTTGCAAAGGATGCAAAACCGAGTGCCCGGTAGGCGTCGACGTTGCCACCTACAAAGCCGAGTTCCTTTCGCATTACTACGAAGGCCGCGCGCGCCCGCGCAGCGCCTATGCTTTCGGCAACATCGACCTCTGGGCGCGCCTGGCATCGAACGCCCCCGGCCTGGCCAATCTGACTACCCAACTTCCGTTCCTGCGTGACCTCTCAAAGCTGGTCGCCGGAATCCCCAAAGAGCGCGCCATCCCAGCCTTCGCCCCGGAACCTTTCAAGACGTGGTTTGAACGCCGACGATTTAACCCAAGGGCACGGCATCCTAACAATAAGCTCGGGAAGGAAATGTTCGGGAAGGGCACGGCTTCAGCCGTGCCGAACAGCGCCGAAAAGACGAGGGCTTCAGCCCCTGAGGAATTCCCCCGCGTCCTCCTCTGGCCCGACACATTCAACAACTATTTCCACCCCGGCACCGCAAAAGCCGCAGTCGAAGTCCTCGAAGCCGCAGGCTTCAAGGTCATTGTCCCGAAAGCCAACCTCTGCTGCGGCCGCCCGCTCTACGACCACGGCATGCTAGACCGCGCCCAATCGCTCCTGCTCCAGATTCTCGACGAACTCTCCCCCGAAATCGAAGCTGGCATTCCCATCGTAGGCCTGGAACCGAGCTGCGTCGCCGTCTTCCGTGACGAACTCCTGAATCTGTTCCCCCATGATGAGCGCGCCCAAGCCTTGTCCCGCCAGACATTCCTCCTAAGCGAATTCCTCGAAACCCACGCCCACAATTTCCCGTTACCGCAGCTGAATCGCAAAGCGCTCCTCCACGGTCACTGCCATCACAAATCCCTCATGAAGATGACCGCGGAGGAGGCCATCCTGTGCCGCCTCGGCATCGACTTCCAAAGTCCCGCTCCGGGCTGCTGCGGCATGGCCGGTTCCTTCGGCTTCGAGACCGACAAATACGACATCTCCATCGCCATCGGCGAACTCGAACTCCTGCCCGCCGTCCGCCAGGCGCCGCCCGACTGGCTGATCATCGCCGACGGCTTCAGTTGCCGCGAACAGATCGCCCAAGGTTCGCCCCGCCACGCCCTTCATTTGGCCGAAGTCCTGCAGCTGGCACTGGCAACGACCATCAACGGCCCCCGCACCGGCGACTCACGTCCGTACCCCGAATCCGCACGCATCCGCCATCACCAAGCTGAAGTGTTCCGGTCCATGAAGCATGCCGGTCTGGGCTTGGCTGCCCTGGCAGCATGCGGAGCACTATTATGGGAATTGTCCAGAATACGCTGATTCTACAGGAGTCATCCATTAATTATAACTGGATGCTAACCCTCAGGCCTCGCCAGATGGCCTTGCTTCTGGGACAATAGGACGTCCGCCCGCTCCTCCAGGGGAGCCAGACTTAACACCAAGACGCGCCGCGTCTAAATCCGAATTCTCAGTCAGGAAGTCATGGATCCCGAAGTAGAGGTAATGGAGCGCGCAGTCTTAGCCGGCGAACCCCTGGGAACAGAAGCTATGGATCGTGAAACCACCATCACCGCCCCGGTCGTAGGCAAAGTTCCCGCCGAGGCCCTCCCCACTCTAGTGGCCACCAAGCCGCCAGACGCTCTCCTGTCCGGCTCCGTCCTGGTCCTGATCCAGTTCGACGTTTGTGAAGAAATTCGCCTCGACCAGCTTCGCCAGATCCTCGGAGCCCGCACCGCCGATGCCAGCTTCAAGCACGTAGCTCCCGGATACGTCCGCTACCAGCGTCCTCCCGTCGAAGAGGTCCTCGAACCTCTGATTCTCGAAAGCGGCGAACGCCTGCAGGGTGACATCAAGTATTTCGACTACGGCGTGGTCAGCGTAGTCTTCGAGTTGCCCTTCTCCGGCGACTGGGACAAGCTGGTCCAGCTCTCCAGCCGCTGGGTTTGGGACACCAACTTCGAGAGCCTGGCTACGCGCATCGTAAAACAGAAACTCGAGCGCGCCGCTCCTGCGCTGGTCAAGCCGTATGCCACCGAGTGGTTGCAGGAAGACTATTTCATCTTCCACCTGCGCGAGATTGCCGGCTCACCCTCCGCCACCGATCTCCTCGCCGCTCAGGGCGCCTGTATCGCCCAGGTCGTGCGCGGCGAGAGCCAGCCGCTCTCCGATGGCGAACGCCAGGAGATTCTCCAATCGCG